>DATJBA010000153.1:0-16234 GCA_035515675.1 Mycobacterium sp. | reverse complement strand
CGCGTAGGTCAGAGTGCGCCGCTGGGACACCCACCCAACCCGCCGCCCCGCCGGTCTGAGCCCCTCACACCACGCGGCCAAACGGCCCGCGGCGATCAACAACGTCACCATCGCACTTGACAAAACCTTCGAGTTACTAAGCAAACCCCAGAATGTCTTGAACCGTTAGGCGCTCATAGCCCTTGGACAGGATCAGCCGTTGCGCGGTATCCGGAATCGCATCACGCCGCGCACCTTGCTTGGCAACGTTGAGGGACGGGGCACAGAACCTCCATTATTAAACCGACAACCGGTTTATTTATTGGATCCTGACTGGCTCGGCGGATTTTGTCAAGGTTCGGCAGGCGTGGCCACGGCTTGGCTTAGAAAGCTGCGGCTTGACCATCCCGCCTTGGATCGCTCGCCGCAAAATACCCGTCGTCGAGGCGCCAGATCGCCTGGCAGCTGCCGAATTGGTTGTAGTCGTCCACACCGACCAGGTGGTGCCCGCGCTGCCGCAGCTCGTCGAGCGTTGACTGCGGGAAGCCTTTCTCACAGCTGATCTGGGTGCCGTGCACCCACCGGAACCGGGGACCGTCACATGCCGCCTGCGGATTCTGACCGTGGTCAGCGATGCGCACCAGCACCTGCACATGGCCCTGGGGCTGCATCGTGCCGCCCATCACCCCGAAGCTCATCACCGGGTTGCCGTCTTTGGTGACAAAGCCCGGGATGATTGTGTGGTAAGGACGCTTGTTCGGCCCGACCCGATTCGGATGTCGCTGCGCCGCAGCGAAATTCGCGCCCCGATTTTGCAGCGAGATGCCGGTGCCCGGCACCACCACACCGGAGCCAAAGCCCATGTAGTTCGACTGGATCATCGACACCATCATCCCCGCGGCGTCGGCGGCGGTCAGATACACGGTGCCTCCGTCCGGCGTGCCCGCCGATGCCGGCTTGGCCCGATTCCGATCGATCAGTGCCGCGCGCTGCTTCAGGTACTCCTTGTCCAACAGGCGTTCCGCACGTAACGGCATGTGGTCGATGTCGGCGACATAGGCTTGCGCGTCGGCGAAAGCCAGCTTCACTGCTTCGATTTGCAGATGCACGCTGTCAGCGGAATCGGCTGGCAACGGAGACATGTCGAAATGCTCGAGGACTCCCAGCGCGATCAGGGCCACAATCCCCTGGCCGTTGGGCGGTAACTCGTGGATGGTGTACCCGCGGTAGGTTCCGTTGATCGTGCCAACCCAGTCGGCGCGGTGTGCGGCGAGATCGCTGGCACGCATAACTCCGCCGTGGGCCGTCGCGTGGGCCTCGAGTTTGGCCGCCAGTTCTCCGCGGTAGAACGCCTCCCCGTTGGTTGCGGCGATCTTCTCGAGCGTGGCCGCATGCTCGAGAAACCTGAACAGCTCACCGGGTTTCGGCGCGCGCCCGCCAGGAAGGAACGCCTCGGCGAACCCGGGCTGGTCCTTGAACAGCGGCACCTGCGCCGCCCATTGCTCCGCCACGGTCGGCGAGACCAGAAAGCCGTTGCAGCCGTAGGAGATCGCGGGCTCGAAGAGCCTCTCGAACGGGAGCTTGCCGAACCTGGCGTGCAGCTCGGCCCAGGCCGACACCGCTCCGGGCACGGTCACCGAATTCCAGCCGAGCGCTGGAACCGCGTTGCCGCCGAAGTACTCTGGCACCCAGGCCGCAGGCGAGCGACCCGATGCGTTCAGTCCGTGCAATTGCTTGCCGTCCCAGACGATGGCGAAAGCGTCCGAGCCGATGCCATTGGACACCGGTTCCACCAGTGTGAGGGTGATGGCGGTGGCGATGGCCGCGTCGACCGCGCTGCCTCCCTCGGCGAGCATCCGAAGACCCGCTTGGGCGGCAAGCGGTTGTGAAGTGCATACAACGTTGGTCGCCAGGATGGGCTTTCGCGGCCACGCGTAGGGGAAGGTCCAACCGAAAGGTGTGGTCACCCGTCGGATCGTCGCACGGTTTTCCGCACAGGCTCAACGGGGGATCGTGCGGGCCGGGATTAGTGTCGTGACTTCTTCATGGTGCTGAAGTGGCTGGCGTATCCGCGGGCCCTCAGCAGGTTCCTAGGCCGTCAGCAGCGGCGCCATCCAGGTCAGCTCGGCCGGCAGTTGGGAGCTCCAGAATTCTGCGTTGTGTCCGCCGGGCGAGAAACCGCCTGCGGGCGGGTTGGGCAATTGAGCGATTAACTGCTTTGTCGCGGCATAGAAGGGATCACTGTCGCCGCAATCGATCCGGATCGGGATGGACGCCAGCGCGGGCATTCCGAACACCGAGTTGGCCGAAAAGTCGTCGGGGCCGTCGAATGCGCCGGGTGCGGCTGCGCCGGGGGACAGCCACAACGCCGGGCTCACCGCGCAGATCGCCGCGGTACGTGGCGGCCCCAGCCGACCGCCGAGCAGCAACGCACCGTAGCCGCCCATCGACCAGCCCAGGAACGCCACCCGTGAGGTGTCCAGACGCTGGGTGTCCAGCATCGGAATGAGCTCGTCGACCACCATGGCCCCGGCGTCCTCGCCGGACGCCCTCTTGTGCCAATAGCTGCCGCCGCCGTCGACGGCGACCACAGCAAACGGCGGCAGCCCGGCGTTGACGGCCTGCGCCAGACCCTGCTCGACGCCGCCGGCCATCACGCTGGACGCGTCAGTGCCCTTACCGTGCAACGCGATCACCGGTCGCAGCGGCTTGGTTTGGCCCGGCGGACGCGCGATCGCCCAGTTGGTCGATATCCCGCCGCGCGCCGCCGACACGAAAGAGCCGGTTGTCATGGTTGGCGCTGCCTCAGTCGCCGGAGACGGGGAGGGCGCCGGCTCGAGCGGTGCGGTCGGCACGGGTGCCAACGGCACCGGGGTGCTGGCCGTCGAGATCGGCATGGCCTGAGATGTTCGGGGCTGGAACAGGATGTCGAGCGCATATGCGCCGACCGCGCCGACGGCCGCGCTGGCACCAAGACTGAGCACGGCGCGGCGGCTCAAGTCGGGCATGCGGGCCATCATGCCATGCCCGTTTGGCCGAAATGGCGATGCAGTACCACTTTTGCTGGCACGATGGCTAGTCGTGACCGCAGCGGTTACTCCGAAAGGAGAACGTCGACGGTATGCGCTCGTGAGCGCCGCCGCCGAGCTGCTTGCCGAAGGCGGGTTCGAAGCGGTGCGACATCGGACGGTCGCTCGGCGCGCCGGCCTGCCGTTGGCGTCTACCACTTACTATTTCTCGTCTCTCGACGATTTGATCGCACGCGCGGTCGAACACATCGGGATGATCGAGGTGGCGCAGCTACGGGCGCAGGTCGCCGCTTTGTCCCGGCGGCGTCGGGGACCCGAGACCACCGCCGAGGTGCTGGTTGATCTGCTGGTGGGGGACGTGTCCAGTCCGGGACTCACCGACCAGCTGATATCGCGGTATGAGCGACATATCGCCTGTACCCGCTTGCCCACGTTGCGCGACACGATGCGCCGCAGCCTGCGGCAGCGCGCCGAGGCCGTGGCAGAGGCCATCGAGCGGTCGGGCCGATCCGCGCATATCGAGCTGGTGTGCACGCTGATCTGCGCGGTCGACGGTTCGGTGGTCTCCGCCCTGGTCGAGGGCCGAGATCCCCGTGTGGCCGCGCTGGGGACGGTGGTCGATCTCATCGACGTGCTCGCACCCATCGACCAGCGACCAGTGCGGATCTGACCTGGTCGTTACGGGCGGGCGAGGTCCGCGGGCAGCGAAGGCGTGACGATGTACCCGGTGGCGAAGTCGCCGTAGATCGTGACGTTGGCCGGGCAGTGCTGGGTGAACAAGGCGACATAGGAGCAGACGACGGCATCGACCGGATCCTCGGCGCGGCGCAGGTCGCTTTTACGTTGCGCGGTGACCACCTGCCGGCGCAGCCGCACCCAGCCGCCATGACTTGCGACGCGCAACGGCACCGCAGCGTCTGCGAGGTTTTCGATTCCGTCCATCAGCAGCAGCAGCTCCGACTTCAGCTGGTCGAGGCCGCGGCCGGGTTTGGCCTTGTACTTGAGGGTTCGCGCCAGCCGGAACAGCACCACGGTCGCCGGATGTGGGTAGACCTCGATGGCGCGCCGGGTAGCCGATGACCGCGGGTCCATGTCGAGGCCCAGCACCCGAGCCAACCGCGCCCCGCGGGGAACGTCCGCGAACTCGGGTTTCGCGGTGTTAGCCGGGTGCGCGCCCGCTTCAAACCTGCGGAAGTCACGGTTGAGCGCTGTCTCGGCAGGCCGCTGGCCGGTGGGGTTGGTCACCACCAGCGGCGCGTCGAAGGCGACCAAGCAATCGCCCTGTACGTAGGGCCGCAAGGTGGCCAGCACCGCGGCGTCGTCGCGGGCAGCGCCGATATGCACCAGACGACCGTCAGCGTCGACCACCGCGACACCGGTCGGATTGCGACCGGCCCAGGCCAGGTCCACGCCGGCGAAATACATCCGGATAGGGTATGGCTCGGAGTCCCCCCCGCTCGTGGGAAAGCCGAAACCAGGGCGAGCTCGACCGTAAGCTGTGTGTTTGTGAGCATTCCGAATGTGCTGGCCGCCCGATACGCCAGCGCCGAGATGGTCGCGATCTGGTCAGCGGAGGCCAAGGTTGTCGCGGAGCGGCGGCTGTGGCTGGCCGTGCTGCGCGCCCAGGCGGAACTGGGTGTTCCCGTGCCCACCGAAGCCATCGCCGACTACGAGCGGGTGCTCGACGACGTTGACCTGGCCTCGATCGCGGCCCGCGAACGCGCGCTGCGCCACGACGTGAAGGCCCGCATCGAGGAATTCAACGCGCTGGCCGGTCACGAGCATGTGCATAAAGGGATGACCAGCCGCGACCTGACCGAGAACGTGGAGCAGCTGCAGATCCGGCGGGCGCTGGAATTGGTTTTCTCCCACGGGGTGGCGGTGGTGGCGCGGCTTGCCGAGCGGGCAGTGGCCTATCGCGATCTGGTGATGGCCGGACGCAGCCACAACGTCGCCGCGCAGTCCACCACGCTGGGCAAGCGGTTCGCCTCCGCGGCGCAAGAAACGCTGATCGCGTTGACCAGGCTGGGCGAGTTGATCGAGCGCTACCCACTGCGCGGCATCAAAGGACCGATGGGCACCGCGCAGGACATGCTCGACCTGCTGAGCGGCGACGGCACCAAGCTGGCCGAACTCGAGCGACGCGTAGCCGAATTCCTGGGCTTCACAACGGTTTTGACCAGCGTCGGGCAGGTGTATCCACGTTCGCTGGACCACGATGTGATCTCCGCGCTAGTGCAGCTCGGCGCCGGACCGTCATCGATGGCGCACACCATCCGGCTGATGGCCGGGCACGAACTCGTCACCGAGGGGTTCGCGCCGGGACAGGTTGGCTCGTCGGCGATGCCACACAAGATCAACACCCGCAGCTGTGAACGGGTCAACGGATTGCAGGTGGTGCTGCGCGGCTACGCCTCGATGGCCGCCGAACTGGCGGGCGCGCAATGGAACGAGGGTGACGTATTCTGCTCAGTGGTGCGCCGAGTTGCGTTGCCGGACAGCTTCTTTGCCATCGACGGGCAGATCGAGACGTTTTTGACGGTGCTCGACGAGTTCGGCGCCTACCCGGCGGTGATCCAGCGTGAGCTGGAACGCTACTTGCCGTTCCTGGCCACCACCAAGGTGTTGATCGCGGCGGTGCGCGCCGGTGTGGGTCGTGAGACCGCGCACCACGTGATCCGCGAACACGCGGTGGCGACAGCGCTGGCCATGCGGGAACGCGGCGCCGAGCCCGACCTGCTGGACCGGTTGGCCGCCGATCCGCGGCTGCCGCTGGACCGATCAGCGTTGGACGCCGCGCTGGCGGACAAGAAGGCGTTCACGGGCGCCGCCGGCGACCAGGTCAACGAGGTGGTCGCGATGGTGGACACGTTGGCGAGCCGCTACCCGGACGCGGCCAAATACACGCCGGGCGCGATCCTGTGACTCTCGCCGGCGCGCTCTCGGGGATCGACTTCACCGATCTGGACAATTTCGCCAACGGATTTCCGCACGAGTTGTTCGCCGTCCATCGGCGAGAGGCGCCGGTGTACTGGCACGAGCCGACCGACAACACCCCCAACGGCGAGGGCTTCTGGTCCGTCGCTACCTACGCGGAAACGCTTGAGGTGTTGCGCGATCCGGTGACGTACTCGTCGGTGTCCGGAGGTTCGCGACCTTTCGGCGGCACGCTGTTGCAGGATCTGGCCATCGCGGGCCGGGTGCTCAACATGATGGACGACCCGCGGCATTCGCAGATTCGGCGACTCGTCAGCTCCGGGCTGACGCCGCGGATGATCCGTCTCGTCGAGGACGATCTGCGGGCCCGGGCGCGCCGGCTGCTGGATGCGGTGGTGCCGGGCGAACCGTTCGACTTCCTGGTTGACATCGCCGCCGAACTGCCGATGCAAATGATCTGCATCCTGCTGGGAGTGCCGGAATCCGAACGACATTGGCTGTTCGAGGCCATCGAGCCGCAGTTCGACTTCGGCGGATCGCGCAAGGCGTCCCTCTCGCAGCTGTCGGTCGAGGAGGCCGGGTCGCGGATGTACGCCTACGGCCAGGAGTTGATCGCGTCCAAGCGTGCCGAGCCGGCCGATGACATGTTGTCGATCGTCGCCAACGCGACGGTCGACGATGCGGACGCGCCGGCGCTGTCGGATCTCGAGCTGTACCTGTTCTTCAGTCTGCTGTTCAGCGCCGGTGCGGAGACGACGCGCAACGCGGTCGCGGGTGGGCTGCTGGCGCTGGCCGACCATCGGGAGCAATTGCAGGCCCTGTGTACGGATTTCGGCATGCTGCCAACGGCGGTCGAGGAGATGGTGCGGTGGACGTCGCCATCACCGTCGAAGCGGCGCACCGCCACACGCGACATCACGCTGGGCGGACAGTCGATCGCGGCCGGACAGAAGGTACAGATCTGGGAGGGCTCGGCCAACCGTGACACAAAAGTGTTCGACCGCGCCGACGAGTTCGATACCGCCCGAAAACCTAACCCGCACTTAGGCTTCGGTCAGGGTGTGCACTATTGCCTGGGTGCCAATCTAGCCCGGTTGGAACTGCGAGTGCTGTTCGAGGAATTACTGTCGCGCTTCGGAGCCGTGCGGGTTGTACAGCCGGTCGAATGGACTCGCAGTAATCGCCATACCGGCATTCGGCACCTAGTCGTGGAACTGCTCGAGGAACAGTGACAATCCGGCTCGCCGACGTCGAGCCGTCACCCGATGTGTTCGCCGCGGTGATGGCGACGGGCATCCTGTCTATTGCCGCGGGCAACCATCATTACCTTCGAATCAGCGAAACGATGGGCGTTCTCGCATCGCTGGGTCTGGTTGTTCTTGTCTTTCTGGTGATCGTCAGGCGCCGGCTTGCACGCTGGGATCTGGCGGATCCCGATGTCACATTGCGACTGTTCACCTTCGTCGCCGCGTGCGCGGTGCTGGACAGTCGGCTGCAATCTCAGCGGGTACTGGTGCGCGTGTTGGGCGTGGTGGCACTGGTGTCTTGGCTGGTGCTGATCGTGCTCAGCGCGCGCAATATGTCGGCCGTTTCGTGGTCGGCGCTGCGGGAGCGTGCGCATGGTGCGTGGGAGCTGGCCAGCGTGGGTACCTCGGGTCTGGCGATCGTGGCCACCGAGGTGGCCCGGTACACCACTGACAACTGGTGGCTTGGGGTAGCCGTGCCGGTCTGGCTTGCGGCGCTGTGCATCTACGGCCTGATGACCTGGTTGATCTTGTGGCGCACGGTCACCGAGCGGCAAGACCGCGAGGGTTTCGAACCCGACACTTGGATCCTGATGGGCGGCCTGGCCATTGCGACGCTGGCTGGCGACAACATCCATACCCTGGCTCCCGCCTGGCTGGCCGGGCCGGTGCGAGCGGTCACCGTCGTGACTTGGGTGACGGCCACCCTATGGATACCGCCGCTGATCTACTTCGGCCTGCACCGGATCAGCCAGCGCCCCGAGATGTTGCAATTCGCCGGTGTGTGGTGGGCGTTCGTGTTCCCGCTGGGTATGTATTCCGTGGCCAGTTACACGATGGCAGCCGAGATCGACCAGCGGTCGTTGCTCACCGTGTCGCTGGTCTTCTTCTGGGACGCGTTGGCGGCGTGGCTGGTTGTGGTCGTCGCCGGGCTGCTGCTCTTGGGGCGTGCCCTGGTGGGGGACCGCCCTTAGCGCGTGCGAATCGTGATGCCAGCCGACCGCAGTTCCAGCGCGGCCAGCGCCCGGATGGTCACGGGATCCTCGCGACGCCACCCACCGACCGGATCCAGGCTGATCGCAGTCAGTTTGCGCGGCGGCCGGTTCGTCAAAGCGCGCAACGCCAGCAGCTGTTCGCCGGCCGGGGTGGCGGCCAGGGCAGTGACGGTCCATTTGTGCCGGAAAAACCGCAGCCGCAGGAAAAGCCACGGCATGACCGCTACAAGGATCGGCAGCGCGACGACCGCCAGCGCAAGCAGTACCGCGAGCCAGCTCGCTGTGGTGTCCAGGTTGTGTAAGGCGCCCGCGACGTCGAGGGCAGCCTCGCTGGCCGCGGTAAGTGGCTTGCTGACCGCATCACCCACCACCGGAATGCGCTGGGCGCCGTAACCCGCTGACGCCAGGTTGCCGGCGATCCCTTTCGCGCCGCTCTCGACTTGCCGGCCGGCTTGCCCGATTGCCGACATGGCGTCATACACGGCAACACCAACGAGCGTCCATATCGCCGTCCACACGGCAACAGCGAAATCGCTGAACAGTTGGGCCGCTAGCCGGCCGGGCGTGGTGGCGTAGGGCAAAAAGCGCGATCTCATAGCCCTGATCCCAGCACAGCTCCCAACACAGGTCCGGTTTTGTGGTGCCGGATAGGCTGACCCGATGCGCCCCGCACTGTCCGACTACCAGCATCTGGCCAGCGGCAAGGTCCGTGAGCTCTACCGCGTCGACGACGAACACCTGCTGCTGGTTGCGACCGACCGGATCTCGGCTTTCGACTATGTCCTGGACAGCACGATCCCGGACAAGGGCAGCATTCTGACCGCGATGAGTGTTTTCTTCTTCGGCCTTGTCGACGCCGCCAACCACCTGGCCGGGCCACCGGATGACCCACGTATACCCGACGAGCTGCTGGGCCGCGCGCTGGTGGTGCGGCAGCTGGAGATGCTTCCAGTCGAATGTGTGGCACGCGGCTATCTGACCGGCTCGGGATTACTGGATTATCAAGCGACCGGGAAAGTCTGCGGTATCGCGTTGCCGCCGGGTCTGGTCGAGGCCAGCAGGTTCGCCAATCCGCTGTTCACCCCGGCGGCGAAAGCCGCGCCGGGCGACCACGATGAGAACATTTCGTTTGCTCAGGTGGTCGAGGTAGTGGGCGCGGTCCGCGCCAACCAGCTGCGCGACCGTACACTGCAGATTTATGTGCAGGCCGCCGACCACGCCCTGACAAGGGGAATCATCATCGCCGACACCAAGTTCGAATTCGGTATCGACGCCGACGGGAACCTGGTGCTGGCCGACGAAATCCTCACTCCGGATTCCTCGCGGTACTGGCCGGCCGAGGATTACCGGGCCGGTGTGGTCCAGACCAGTTTCGACAAGCAGTTCGTCCGCAACTGGCTCACCAGCCCCGAGTCCGGCTGGGGCCGTGGCGCCGGCCAACCTCCACCATCTCTCCCGGATGACATCATCGAGGCCACTCGTGGCCGTTATATCACTGCCTACGAACGGATTTCCGGTTTGAGTTTCGGTGACTGGATCGGCCCGGGCGCATGACGAAAACTTTCCTCAACGCACCCGTACCGCCCGTCGCCAAGCGGGTGGAGACCCGGCGCGAGTACCATGGGGACGTCTTCATCGACCCGTATGAATGGCTACGCGACAAGGCCGACCCGGAAGTCATCGCTTACCTCGAGGCGGAAAACGACTACGTCGACCAGACGACTGCCCACCTTGAGCCGTTGCGGCAGCAGATTTTCGATGAGATCAAGGCACGCACCAAGGAAACCGATCTGACAGTGCCGACCCGGCAACGCGGCTGGTGGTACTACGCCCGTACCTTCGCAGGAAAGCAGTACCGTGTCCAGTGCCGTTGCCCGGTAACCGATCCCGATGACTGGAATCCGCCGGCCTTGGACGAGAGCATCGAAATACCCGGCGAACAAGTCCTGCTCGACTCGAACGCCGAAGCGCAGGGCCACGAATTCTTCGCACTGGGTGCCGCCATGGTCAGCCTGGATGCGAACCTGCTGGCATACTCCGTCGATACCGTCGGCAATGAACGCTATACGCTGCGGTTCAGGGACTTACGCACCGGCGAGCAGTACCCTGACGAGATCGCCGACATCGGGGCGGGACTGACCTGGGCAGCCGACAACCGCACCGTCTACTACCTGACCCTGGACGCGGCGCAGCGTCCCGACAGGGTATGGCGGTATCGGCTCGGCTCCGGCGAGCCGTCGGACTTGGTGTATCACGAAGCCGACGAACGCTTCTGGCTCGGGGTGGGACTCACCCGGAGCGACGCCTACATCTTCATTGCCTCAGGGTCGTCCATCACCTCCGAGGTCCGCTACGCGGATTCCGCCGACACCCACGCAGAGTTCACCGTCGTGCTGCCACGACGCGAAGGTGTCGAGTACTCGGTAGAGCACGCGGTAGTCGGAGGAGAGGACCGATTCTTGATCCTGCACAACAACGGTGCGGTGAACTTCACACTCACCGAGGCCCCGGTCAGCGACCCAACACAGCAGCGCACCCTGATCCCGCACCGTGACGATGTCCGGCTCGACGCTGTGGATGCCTTTGCCGGCCATCTGGTGGTCAGCTACCGGCGTGCGGCGTTGCCCCGGATCCAGTTGTGGCCCATCGATTCCGACGGTGGCTACGGTGAAGCCGAAGAGATCTCATTCGACTCTGAGCTGATGTCGTGCGGCCTGGGTGGCAATCCGACCTGGGACTCGCCCAAACTGCGAATAAGAGCAGGGTCTCTTGTCACTCCAGCGCGAATCTACGATATCGACTTGGCCACCGGCGAGCGCATATTGCTGCGCGAGCAACCCGTACTCGGCGGCTACCGGCCCGCTGACTACGTTGAACGGCGCGACTGGGCGCTTGCAGACGACGGCACCCGGATCCCGGTGTCGATCGTGCACCGCGCCGGTATCGAGTTCCCAGCGCCGGCGCTGCTTTACGGCTACGGTGCATACGAGATTTGCACCGATCCAAGTTTCTCCATAGCGCGGTTGTCGCTGCTGGATCGGGACATGGTGTTCGTCATCGCCCATGTCCGCGGCGGCGGTGAGATGGGCCGGTTATGGTACGAGCACGGCAAGCTATTGGAGAAGAAGAACACCTTCACCGACTTCGTCGCGGTGGCAAGGCATTTAGTGGAATCGGGAGTTACCCGACCGCAAGGGCTGGTGGCACTGGGTGGCAGCGCGGGCGGTCTGCTGATGGGCGCGGTGGCCAACTTGGCACCGGATCTTTTCGCCGGAATCCTCGCGCAGGTCCCGTTCGTCGACCCATTGACCACGATCCTGGATCCCTCCTTGCCGCTAACTGTCACCGAGTGGGACGAATGGGGAAATCCGTTGAGCGACGGGGACGTTTACGCCTACATGAAGTCGTATTCGCCCTATGAAAATGTCGAGGCCAAACGATACCCTGCCATCCTGGCGATGACTTCCCTTAATGACACCAGGGTCTACTACGTGGAGCCGGCGAAGTGGGTCGCGGCGCTACGGCACGCCAGCACAAACGACAATCCGATTCTGTTGAAGACCCAGATGAACGCCGGACATGGCGGCGTCAGCGGTCGCTACAAAGCTTGGAAGGAAACCGCATTCCAATACGCCTGGCTACTGGCTGCCGCCGATAGCGACCACTATGGCGGCCGCGAGGAAGACGACCTCGGTGGCAGTCCGCAGGGGTAGCTGCGTCGTCATCGACTTGGGCGGGTTGGGCATCCGGGACGCGTAGACGTTGGCCGGGAACATGGCCAGCATCAAAGCCAGCAGGCACATGGCCGCCGCCACCCGGGTCACCGGCAGCAGCAAGCCCACGGCACCCAGCAGCTCAAGGATTCCAGTGATGGTGACCAGCAGACCTGGCGCAGGCAATCGGGGCGGCACGATCGCGATGAGGTCGGCGCGCATCGGCGGCGCGAAGTGCGCAACCCCGGTCAACACGAACATCGCGGCCAGCCCGACGGCGATCGCTGCGGTCCAGCTGTTGACGTAGTCGACCCCAACCCAGCCGACGGTCCGAGCCACGAGGCTGCCCAAAACCAGGGTGATCAACGGAGCCATGACAACCTCCCAATCTAGACACTGACAAGTTAGCTTGACACTGAAGGTAGCGACACCATCTAGTCACTGTCAAGATTCTCGCTATGCTGGTTTTGTGGATCGTCCGAGCTACCACCATGGCGACCTGCGCGCGGTGATTCTGCGCGAAGCCGCACGCCTGGTGGCCGAGCGCGGCGCAGAGCGAGTCTCGCTGCGCGAATTGGCCCGGAGCGCCGGCGTGTCACATGCCGCGCCTGCGCACCACTTCACCGATCGGCGCGGCCTGTTCACCGCGCTCGCCACGCAGGGATTTCAGCTGCTGGCTGAGGCGCTGATCGATGCCCGGGGCCACTTCGCCGACGCGGCCCTGGCCTATGTGCGGTTTGCCATCGAGCACCCCGGCCACTACCAGGTGATGTTCAACAAGTCGCTGCTCGACACCGCAGACGCTGAACTGGCCGCCGCCGAGGCGGCAGCCGGGGCCGAGCTTTCTCGCGGGGTGTCGACGCTGCGGGATCCCAACGCACAGGCCGACCCCGCTGGCGCTCGGCTGGCGGCATGGTCACTGGTGCATGGGTTTTCGATGCTGTGGCTCAACGACGCGGTCAACGCTCAAGTTAAGGCGATCGATCCGATGGACACCGTGATGCGGATCGCGGCGATGCTGTTCGAGGGTTTCTGAGCTGCTTGCGGGACAGTGAGCGAAAGTGAGTGATACGGCCAGACTTCCGATCTGCCCGCTGTCACCGCCGTCATGGTGTGGTGGGTGCGATCGGCAGACTTGGTCTCGCGGCGGCGATCAGGCGACGGGCGGCAGGACCCCGCAGCGGACTGGGGGCACTCCCCTACCTGCGGTGTGGGCCCTCCCGCTTGCCGGGGATGGACCGCTGCGGGCACACCACCGGCCCGGCCCAGTTGTCGCGCGAGCCACAGTGGCAGGCACGGCAGTTCTGGTTCACCGCACGCACACACCGAGGCGTCTCGGTCCACCGGAAAATACCCGCCCGCCGCGGCCAAGACCGTTCGGGCCGCAAAACGAGCAGAACTCACTTCTGCTAAGTGACCAGGAACGGTAAAGCCGGATTAGTCAGGAAGGATTGCGGTGTGGCCCGCCGGCTTTCTCGGCAAAAACGACGCCGGGATGATCGTAACCACCACCAACACGACCGCCAGCCCGAACACCGCCGTGTAGGCGTGTGACAGGTCGTGCAGCACATCGCCGGCGAAATGGTGGGTAAGGGTCTGCTGCGGGATTTCCGACTTGTCCACGGGCACACCAAGTCTGGCTGCGTTATGTTGTAATAGTGCCATTTTGTTTGCGGCGCTGATGTTTTCACTGCGGTCGAATTGGTTTGTCAGGATCACCGACATCAGCGCGGTCCCGATCGAGCCGCCCACCTGGTGCAGGACGCTGATCAACGTCGAACCGCGGGCGATCTGATGCGGGGTCAGCGCCTGCACCGCCGCGCCGGAGAGTGGCATCATGGTGCAGCCCATGCCCAGACCCATGATCCCCAGCCCGGCGAGCAGCGTCGGCAGGTAGCTCACCTGCCTGGCGACGCCGACGGTGAAGATGACCAGGCCCACGCCGATCAGCGTGATGCCAACCAGCACGCTCTTGCCCGGTCCCCGTTTATCCATGAAGCGTCCGGCGAACGGCATGGTCAGCATGGCGCCGACTCCCTGGGGGATCATGTACACCCCGGATCGCATCGGCGTTTGGTGTAAAACCTGCTGGAAGTAGCTCGGGAGCAGCAGTCCGGCGCCGAAAAAGCCGACCGCGAACACCGTCATCGTCACATTGGCGTGTGTGACCACGCTGTTCTGGAACAGCCGCAGGTCGATGAGCGGATGATCCGCGCGATAACAGGCGTGCAGGACGAAGGCGATGATCAATACCAGGCCGATGGTCGCCGGTATCAACACGTGGCGATCGGCCACCGTGCCGCGACCAGGGATGGACGACACGCCGAATAGGAACGTCGCTAGGCCGGGCGACAGCAGCAGCACGCCGATGAGGTCGAACGTCTCCGACGGAGCCGGGCGATCTTTTCGGAACACGATAGCCGCGAGGACGAACGCGGCCAACCCGATCGGCAAGTTTACCAGGAAGATCCACTTCCAGCCATAGGCGCCGATCAGCCAGCCACCCAGGATCGGCCCACCGATCGGGCCGAGCAGCATCGGGATGCCCAGCACTGCCATCAGCCGACCCAGCCGCCTCGGGCCTGCCTCTCGGGTCAAGATCATGAAACCTAGCGGCAGCAACATGCCGCCGCCGACACCCTGCAGCACCCGAAATATGACGAGCAGCAGAATGTTTGGCGCTATCGCGCATAGCAACGAACCCAGGGTGAATGCCAGAGCCGAGCCCATGAAGAGCCGTTTGGTTCCGAACCGATCGGCTGCCCACCCGGTTGTCGGGATCACGGTTGCCAGCGCGAGCGTGTAGCCGGTCATCGTCCAGGCGACGACGGCCTGGGTGGACCCGAACTGGGCGATGAACGTACGTTGCGCGACGCTGACGACGGTGGCGTCCAGGATCGCCATCACCGAGGCCAGGATGCACACGCCGGCGATGCGGAAAAGCCCGGCGTCCAGCTTGTCGGGATAGACATGTTCCCCGGCGCCCAACTGCGGGGCGGGCACGGGTGCGGAACGGGACTTCTCCATGTCGTTGCTTAGCATATCGAACCGATCACCTCCGCCGACGCGGGCAGGCGTTTGCTGGCCGGGCGCGGATCTGGTTGTCGCCTGCCGGCGGCCGCTTACCGGATGCGACGATCCGGCGTGCGGCTCAACACGCTTGCGCGGACCCGGTATCCTCCCCACCAGGGAGGCCTTCCCGGCGGCCCAGCGGGGCCCGATATACGTCTGCTGTCTGCGTGTCCTTCACTATCCCGACACTTGGGATCGGCACACTGCGGATGTGTCTGGAAAATTGATCGTCTCGGTCTCGGGGATAGGCGAACGCACCCTGGCCGACGTCGAGGCGTTCTGCGCGCAAATGGATGCTCGCAACATGCCGCTGTCGTTGCTGGTGGCTCCACGCCTGTCCGGTGACTACCGGCTCGACCGCGACCCGCACACCGTCGAGTGGCTGACCGCCCGGCGCGCTGGTGGCGACGCCATCGTGCTGCACGGCTACGACGACGCGGCCACCAAGAAGCGGCGTGGCGAGTTCGCGATATTGCGGGCACACGAGGCCAACCTGCGACTGATGGCCGCCGACCGGGTGCTCGAGCACCTCGGGCTGCGCACCCGGCTGTTCGCGGCACCGGGCTGGGCGGTGTCACCGGGCGTGGTCAAGGCGTTGCCGGGGAACGGTTTTCGACTGCTTGCTGATCTGCACGGGGTTACCGACCTGGTCCGGCACACCACCGTCCGCACCCGGGTACTGGGCATCGGAGAAGGCTTCCTGACCGAGCCGTGGTGGTGCCGCATGGTTGTGCTGTCCGCCGAGCGGATCGCCCGCCGCGGCGGCATAGTGCGGGTCGCAGTAGCCGCCCATCATTTGCGCAAGCCCGGCCCGCTGCAGGCGATGCTGGACGCCGTCGACCTGGCTTCGATGTACGGTTGCACACCGACGGTGTATCGCTGGCGGCCCGACAAGGCAATTCTCGACGCCGCCTGACCAAGCCGTCTGATTAACCTGCCGGCCGGGGGCATTACCCTGTTCCGGCATGAGCGATTCTTGGGCTGCAGGGTTCGCCGCTGACGCGATTGTCGTCGGAGCGGGACTGGCAGGCCTGGTGGCGGCCTGCGAATTGGTGGACCGCGGCTTGCGGGTGCTGATCCTCGATCAGGAGAACAGCGCCAATCTGGGCGGGCAGGCCTTCTGGTCGTTCGGCGGCCTGTTCTTCGTCGACAGCCCGGAGCAGCGCCGGCTGGGTATTCGCGACAGCCACGAGCTCGCTTTGCAGGATTGGCTCGGTACGGCGGCCTTCGATCGGCCCGAGGACTATTGGCCACGCCAATGGGCG
>DATJBA010000152.1:0-2323 GCA_035515675.1 Mycobacterium sp. | reverse complement strand
GGGGCGGCCAAGTTCCATCTGCCCACGGCCCCGTCGGCCAGCGGCGATCGCCGGGTTGTTCGTCGACATTCCCCAGGTTGCCGTGGGGTCGATTCAGGATGGCGAGACGATGCGCCACTCGCCTGTCGGCGGCGCGGATGTGCTCGTCACGCTCGGGGTTGGCGCGGGCGTTCGGTGAGTCGGGCCGGTGTCGCCTCCGCTTCTCGCGGTGGCGTTCATCAACCGCGATAATCGTTCCGTTGGGTCCGGCGGTGTTGTCCGCGACTGTCAGCGCATCCGACAGCGGTGCCGTTTTCGACGATCCAAAACACCCGCCGCGGTGTGGCGTAGGGCTTCCTCCCGGCGCGGCGTGCCCGCAAGAGCGTCAACCGCGAGCTGGAAGCCAAGAGTCGCACGTTGGCGGGGTGGAAGGGTAAAAGTCAGGGCGCTCGCTCCCGTCGAAGACCGCGTTGGGGTATTTGGCTCGGCATCCAAGCGTTCTCGTCGATGCCTGCGATGAGGGGACGGATCTCAGGCTAATGCGGGCGGTGACCGAAGAATGCGCGCCGTTGCGCCGCCGGGCGGCCACGAAGGGCCCTCTGTAGAAGGCCAAGTCGGCGCGCACCACGATCAGCGCGCTCACCTTGGCAGTTTTCGTTGCTGATTGGCTCGGCCACCAGCGAGGGCGCGCCGTGTCTGGATTTAAACCGGTTTACGCCCCCAAGTTAGCCGTCCTGGAAACCCGGGTACCCGACCAAACGTGGAGTGGCTGATGGCACACGCGGTGGCGATCGGGTCGGCGTTGCTCGCCGCGTTCTGGGCCGCGGTGGGCATCGTCGTTCGGCAACGAGCCGCTCAGGACGTTCCGGCTGACAAGACGATTTCGGGCTCGATGATGACGACCTTGGTTCGCCAACCGTCCTGGTGGGCCGGAACTCTCGCCGCCATCGCCGGTTACGTGTTTCAAGCCCTAGCCCTGGCGCACGGATCCTTGCTACTGGTTCAGCCGCTGTTGGTGTCGTCGCTGCTGTTCGCGCTGCCGTTGAGCGCCAGGCTCTGGCACCAGCGCGTCAGCTGGGCCGAATGGGGCTGGGCGGCGCTGTTGACCGCGGGACTGGCGGTTTTCGTGCTCGTCGGCCAGCCCCGCGAGGGCCACTACCGCCCCCCGATACCGGCGTGGACCCTGGCGTTGACGGTTGTCGTGCCGCTGGTCGTCGTATGTGTCGCTGCTGCCCGCCGCACCGCCGGCCGCGTGCGCGCCCTGCTGCTGGCCGTCGTGGTGGCGGTTCTGCTCGGCATGATCGCCGTCTTGACCAAGGTGTGCACGCACCGTTTTGCCGTCGGCGGGTGGCATGGGCTCCTGACCGAGCCTGCCCCCTACGTGCTGGTGGCGCTGGCGGTAGCGGTAACCGTCGTGCAGCAGTCCGCCTTTCGTGCCGGTGCGTTACAGGCGTCAGTACCGGTCATGTTGGTCGGTGAACCGGTCATCGCGGTGCTGCTCGGGGTTCTCGTGCTCGGTGAGCACCTCGCCGTAAGGGGCTCGGCAGCCCTCGCTCTTCCGGCGGCGGTTCTGGCGATGGTGGCAGCCGCCATCGCGCTGGGCCGCGAGTCCGGCGCCCGCACCGCGGAGTTACCCAACGCCGTCGCACCGACGGGTCATGCCCACGGGCCTTGTCAACTTGTTTGAGGTGCAATGGGAATAGCACGCTGGGAGGTTCCGGTGTGGTCGAGGTGCGAGGTTCAGGCGGCTTCCGACGACTTGGTGATTGTCGTTCCAGGTGGCCAAGCGGTCGGCCATCTCGGTGCGATAGTCATCGGCGGTGAGCCGATGGCGGCGGGGCCGGAAATGCGGGGAGATCACGCTGAACACCGCCAGGAAGCGTTGGGCTGCGCCGGGGGTGGGGAAGCGTTTCATGGCGCGTTCGCGTTGCCGGGTCGGCTGGTGGGAGTTTTCTGCTCGGTTGAGGTACTTCGACAGGCGGTGCTCGACCGACGGCGTCACCGCCCGATGCGCCACCTGATAGCTTGGGAGCTTGTCGGTGACCAGCACCCGATGTACCCGGCACTGCTTGGTCAGCAGCTTACGGAAGAACCGGAGACGAACTCTTCCTCAAATGCGCGGGCGGCTGCTACGGACCGCCTGCCGCGAGGGAGATGCAAGCGGTGCAAGACGATCTCGACGATGGTTACATCTCACCGGCAAGCGCGCACCCGATACCACCGGACCATCGTTTCCGACGAGACACGCGAAGAGGGACGCTGGCGTGTCGACGCCTAATCCCACTCTGGTCGAAGTTGCCGGTCAAATCCTTCGTGACCCCGTTGCAGTATTCGACGCCGGCAT
>DATJBA010000151.1:0-4702 GCA_035515675.1 Mycobacterium sp. | reverse complement strand
ACGCAACGCAGCGTCGAGCGGTCGGGGGTTCTCGACTTGTTCGCTCACGACACCGTCAGCGGTGGCGACTGTCGCCAAACGCCGCACCCCGACATCGACACCAACCCGCGAACCAGGTAGCGCCACGCTGGGTTGCTGGGGGCGTTGGACACGCACCCGCACGCTCGCGTCCAGACGAGTGCCGTTGCGGGGCACTGAGATCGCTAGCACCCGCGCCCGCCCGGCACGGATGAGGCGTTCGACGCGGCGGGTGTTCTCGTGCGCGGACGGTGCCGATCACCGGCAGCGTGAGGTACCTGCGGTCGGGCTCGACCCGCATCGCTTCGGTAGTGAAGCACACCCGGTCACTGTCACGGCCTTTGCGTTTGAACCGCGGCAACCCGACCCGTTTCCCAGCGCGCTTGCCAGCGCGGGAGGCCGGCCAGTTCCAGTACCCGTCCACCGCGCCCGTGATGGCGTCGGCGTAGGCTTCCTTCGAGCATTCGGGCCACCACACCGCACCGGTCTCAGCGTTGACACACACGTCGTCTTTTACTGCGTTCCAGCGTTTCCGCAGCACCCCAAGGGACGGCTTCGCGGTCTTTATCCCGCCCGCGTGCCACGCTTGGATATCGGCTTTCAGGGTGGCCACGGTCCAGTTGTATGCCTTGCGCCGCGCGCCGAAATGCCTTGCCAGCGCCCTGGCTTGATCCTCGGTCGGGTCCAGCGTGAACCCGAACCCCTGCACACACCAGCCTTCGGGGACTTCGAACTTCGCCATCAGGCCGCACCCCGCTGCTGAGTCGCTGCGGCAGCGGCCAGTGCGCGCGTGGCCCGGTTCCCGGCCGCCCGCTTGCCCCACAGACGCGCACACATCAAGGTCAGAATCTCGGTCATATCCCACACGAGGTCGTCATCAACCTCGGCGGCCTCCACCACGACCAGCTCGCGACCCCGCGCGGCCAACGCGGCCTGCACACATTGCCAACCCAACCGGCACAACCGGTCCCGGTGCTCCACCACGATCCGCTGCACCCACGGGTCACCCAGCAGGGCAAGAAACTGGCGGCGGTGCCCGTTTAGCGCGGACCCGACCTCGACGACGACTTTGTCGACCGGGACCTGCTGATCGGTTGCCCACCCGGTCACCCGCGCCACCTGCCGATCGAGATCTGCTTTCTGATCTTCAGTTCCTACAGCACACCACCGACAACTACCGACCACTCAACCCGCAACAGCTGGCAGCCCCGTACATGTCGGGCAGGTTTACCAGCTGTGCGATCTGTTTGGCGGCATCGACAACCTGAGCCATGGCTTGGTCATCAGATAGCGGGTTCGCCAGATGGTCGATGTCGTGCCGGTGAGGAAACATCAGCGAACACCCTCCCAAGGCAATCGACACAACGAGTACCACCGTGATGAATACCGCAGACCGCCATGGCGCTCGGCGACGATCAGGGAGGCTCGTACCCGCGGTATTCATGATCGTCGTGGATCGTATTGCGCGGTCGTTGGCCTTCGGGATCGATGTACGCGGGTATGCCGGGTATTCGGAACGGGCCGATGTGCGGCTGGCGCCGGCCGTCCGCGAGCAATCCGTCGCTTGCTAGCCGCTCGGAGTGGCCGCTGGCGATGTCGGTCATGCTGCGCAGCGCCTCGCTGCCCTTGACGTAGTAGTGCGAATGGTGGTGGTCGTTGACAGATCCGAAGCGAGGCACTTCAGCGTGGAACCGGATCGATCCGAAACCGTCGCCCGCAGGATCACGCCCCAAACCGGCATCCCAGGGGATCGGTATTCCGTGTACGCCGAGCCTTTGTTTGAGCCATTCTTCCGGCATGCCGCTGCCCTGGCCGACCCAGCTGATGGTGTCGGTGGAAGCCGAGCCGACGTAGACGTGCCCGCCCTCGAGCTGGAAATCGGCGGCGTCATGCGCCAGATCTGTTCCGGGACAACCGATCAGCACTGCGTCGTTGGCGTGCATATCGCTGTGGGCAAACGCGTCGGCAACCGTGGTCGAGCCATAGGAATGCCCGATCACGGTGACGTGCTCGGGCGTCAAGCTGTTGTGGGTGACCCAGAGACCGTTGACATCTGTGGCGAGCAGATCACCGCCGTGCCGCGCCGGCCCCGGCTCGCTGACCCGGACGTCGGCGAAGCCGTGCGGCGTTTCATACCCCATCCAGGCGATCACGGAGGTGTAGCGATGTTCGGCATCCGCCGCCAGGGATTGGTCGTAGAGGTTGATCGCATCCTTTTGCCCTGACATCCACCCCTGTGCCACGCTGCTGCCGGCGCCCGGAACGATGACCGCCGTGTTCCGCGCGTAGTCGGGGTTGCCGATCGCGATGGCGGCCTTGCCCCAACCATTGAAGGCCGACGGGTCGTAGGCCCACAGCATGACGGGCCTTTGGTTGGGGCCTTCCGGCCCCCTGTCGTGATTCAGACCGTCGCGCGTCTTAAAGGCGTTGCGATACCGCGTGACATCGGTGGTTGACAACCCGTACATCCCTGGATTTTCGAGCACGTCCACGGCGGACACCCCGCGCTGCTTCGCGGCGTTCTCGACCCGGTTGATGTCATCGTTCATCACCGCCTGGTTGACAGTGTCACGGACGACGGCGTCAATGCCGTTGAGGTTGCCCAGCTCCGGTGGGTGTTGAGCGATCAACTGGTCTTTTTGTTCCTGGCTGAGCGAATCCCACCACTCCTTGACATCTTCGGGCTTGGTGTTGGGCGGCGGAATCTGAATCGGCCCTTCGGGTTTCGCCGGGGACTCGGGGGCGCCCAAGCCCTGGATAACAGCCGGGTCGTATCCGTCGGTGCGCAGAGTAGACAGCGATTTCTGCAAGTGGTCCGAGTAGCCGTTGCGCAGTGACTGCAGCTGGCCCAGCGCTGATGCGGTGTCGTCTATGGCTTGCTGTTCAAGAGCGTCTATGAGGGCGTTGAGCGCGGATATCTCAGCGGCGGTGAGGTGGGTGTCTTTCTCCAGTTCCAGCGCTTGGCCGATTTCGTTGTCGAGCTGCTGTAGTTGGGTCTCCGAAGCCGAGACCAAGACCGCGCCGGTTCGTTGTGCCTCGGCCAGGGCGGCGGCGATGTTTTCCAAACCGGCCCCGATCCTGGGCAATTGCAAGGACTGCGCACCAAGCGATTGGGTGGTGCGCCGCACTTCAGCGGAGTCGTTGATCGGGTGCGCGCCATTCTCCCGATTCCATGACGCTTCGAACCGGCGACGGGCTTCCTCGAACGCTGCGCCGGACTCGGTGGCGCATCGGCCTGCCGCATGAAACGCCGCCGCCAGATCAAAAATCTGCGCCGGGCGACCGGCTTGGAGGCTTTGATTGACCGCCCAGGGATCACCGCCGGCTTCGGCGATCAGCGCCGGGATGCTTATGTAGCGGAGCTGCATCGCGCGGCGTTGCATTCCTCCATGTTGGTGAACTCCTTGGCGGCGCGATGCACCTTGCCGCCGATGGCGGTCAGGGCCTCCTGGTGGGCCTGCAAGGTTCTCACATGCGTTGCGTGGGCCGCACTGACCGCGTCGTGAAACGCCTCGGCCGCGGGAAAGCCACCGAACATGCCCGACAACAGCGGTCCCCGCGACAGGTGATTAGCCGCGTCTTGGGCGTGCCCACCCGCGTGGTGAGACTCGTTTGCCCCCGAGTGCAGCAATCCAGCGTGGACGAACATCGCCACCCCCTCCTGAGCTGGTGTCAGGCTACTACCGGGGATTTGCCGGTCAATTTCACGTTTCCACAGGCCAGCAGTGCCTTTGGATGGTTGTTCGTGTTCGCGCGTTTCGACCGCGGGGCGGATAACCCCGCCAAGTGCACCGGCCGCCGCTCAGCGGTGGGCTTGTCCGGTCGTTGCGCTGCAGGCCTGGAACCAGGCGAGGTGATAGTTGGCGGCTGACCTATCACCGGCGACCAGCGCGTCGATGGCGGCCAGCAGCTGCCAGTTGCCGATGTCGTCGGGATCCACGTCGTCGGGATAGCTGTCGAGGACACAGGAGCTGATGGCAGCCAGATGCTCGTGTAATTTGTCAACTTCCTTGTCCACCACCCCGGTACCAGCGGAAGCCGCTTTGGCCAGCGTGTGGGCCAGCCGCGGGAGCCCGTCACGCCACTGGGTCGCTTGGTTGAGCTCCCAACCGAGTTCGTCGATATCGGGTACGTACCGAGGCCGCGTCGATGTGGGGACCGGCTCGTCCTCCTCGGGAATGTGGTGGATCGGGGTGTAGCCGGCGGCGACGATGACTTCGCCGAGCAGGGTTTCCAGGTCGCCGCGGCGTCGTTCCGGGGGGAGTAGCGTGACCGCGGCCGGGAGGGCGATGCCCGGAGGGATCCAGCCGCTGGCCAGATCAGTTGTCAGCACCGTGGTGTTATCGGCGTGGTCTCCGGCCGCCCAGGCCAGCCGGGGTTGTTGACGAGCTACCGCGGCCACCAACCGCTGCAAGCGCGCCTGCGCGGTGGCGTTGGCCGACGCCGCTCCGGTGACCGCCCCGATGGCGGTGGCGGCGACGGCGTGGGTGCCCAGGCTTGACGGCGATGATTGTGGTGCCGGCGGGGTTGCTCGACGCACGACGGTGGGCTGACCCGCACTGCCTTGCCCGGCTGACGGGTGTACGGGTGCCGAGCCCGGCGTCGCCGATGGTGGTGGGCTCGGTGGCGCAGCCGGGGTGGTAGCCGCTGGGATCGTGGGCCGCAGGTCGGAGGCGTAGGCAGG
>DATJBA010000150.1:0-4745 GCA_035515675.1 Mycobacterium sp. | reverse complement strand
AGTCAACGCCCCACATCTGGTCGCCCTCGTCCGCGCCGCGGCCGAATTCAAGGACGGGAAACTCGTCGAACGACCCGACGAATCAGGAGGTGACGCTCAAGCCGCGTAACACGCCGATCCACAGGTTTTGACAATTACTCGTCGGCCCGTCCAGGAGGTCGCCACGCAGTCACTGCACCGAAACTCCCCGAAAAAGTTGGTCCTCTTAAACCGGCACATGTCCTCGTCCCCCATCAAGGGAGTGGTGTGTCGTGCCTTTCACCGTGTGACGCCGTGGCTGTATCCGCTGGCGTTCGCACCATTTCGTAACGTCGGCAACGAGCCGACTGTAATGGCCTGTTGAAGAAGATGGCCGGGGCAATGGTGATTGGCCGCCGCCCGCGGCCGTCGATGCTAAATCTGGCTTCCATTCCTACACCTGGGTACCCGTCTGCAGCGCCGCGCATGCAGCCCAGCACGTTATCGCTGAACCCCACGACCGCCTGCTCATCGCCGCCGGGCGGCCGCACGAAGCCCGTGGCTGGCTCGACGCCGCACTCGGCATAACAGCCGAGAAAGGCCACCAGTTCTATGACGCGGAACTGCTGCGGGTGCGCGCCCACACCCTCACCGACCCAGACGCACGCGCAGCCGGATTTGGCGCCGCTCGCGACCTGGCCCGCCGCCAGGGCGCGCCGTTGTTCGAACTACGCGCCGCCCTCGATGATTTCGAGCTTCGGGGACAACCAGCACGGCAGTCTCTCATTGACGCCGCCGGCCGCCTCGTCAGTGATAGCCCGCTGCCGGAGCTGGCGCGGACGCGGGAAATATTGGGGGAGTGATGACCACCGCATCGACCGGCGGTCTCTGCTTGTCCCGACGGATGCGTCGCCGATGTCGGCCAACGTGCCGAACGTGGCTACTACACCCGAAAGTGGGCAGCGAAAGGCGATGACACTGGTGAGGCGCTGGAAACGTTGATTGGGCTTGTTGGTCACCGGTAGATAAGGTTTGACCCCCTCGGGGTCCCGTCGGTCACACTGGGCCGGCGCTACGGCTTTGAAGGTGAGGGCTGCCCGTGGCCGCCGGGAGGCGGCCGTCGCGCGAAGCGCGTTGACTGTCGGGATCGTTGTGGATGGTTTGCGGGCACGCCACCCACGCCCCGAGGCGCGGCATAACGCCCTACCAGGTGGCCGGATCGCAGCGGCGATATGGCACATGTTGGCTGGCCAGCGGTGACACGATAGTGACGTGCGCGAGGCCCATGACGACACCGGGGAACCCTATTCACGGCGATGACATGACCGCTACAGGCTTGGTGCACGGGTCGTGCGGTGCTGAACTGCGGGCGGGCGACAAGTTCTGCCATGAGTGTGCTGCGCCGGTCCTCGCGGCTGCCACCCCCGCGAAGTACAAGCAGGTCACGGTCCTCTTCGCCGATGTCGTGCACTCGATGGATATCGCGGCGGCAGTCGGGGCGGAGCGGCTGCGCGAGATCATGGCGGACCTCGCCGACCACTGCGCGGCGGTGGTGCAGCACTTCGGCGGCACGGTCGACAAGTTCACCGGCGATGGGATCATGGCGATCTTCGGTGCGCCGGTGGCGTTGGAAGATCACGCCATCCGTGCCTGCCTGGCCGCCATGGGTGTTCAGGAGGAGGCGAAGCGGCTCGCCGTGGAGGTCAAAGACCGCGACGGTGTGGACCTTCGGCTGCGGGTGGGCCTGAACTCCGGTCAGGTGACCGCCGGTGAGATCGGTTCGGGCCCTTTCGGTTACACCGCTGTTGGTGAACAGGTCGGGATGGCTCAGAGGATGGAGTCGGCCGCTCCGCTGGGTGGGGTGATGCTCAACACGATTCCACGGCCCGCCTGGTACAGAGCGCCGTCGTGCTGGGCGAGTCCGAATCGGTGCACATGAAGAACGTCGCATCACCGGTGGGCGCGCGACGGCTGCTGGCAGTCGGCGAGCATCGGCCCGGTTTACGCACCGAGTCGAAGCTGGTCGGACGAACATGGCAACTCAACACCGTCACCGCAATCCTGGACGAGGCAGTCGGTGGTGCCGGATGTGTGGTCAACGTGATGGGGCCGCCAGGAATCGGCAAGAGCCGACTGGTCCGTGACGCCGCCGCAATTGTCGCCACCCGGGGCGTGCCGGTGTACACCACGTACATCTAGCGACAGCCAATGGACGCTGAACCGCAGCAACGTGATTCGCCCGAAGAGGTCGTGAGCCGGCATTCGGTTCAGCCCCAGATGTCGGCGATCGCAGGCGCCGTCGCCGCGTTGCCGGACTTGGGCAGGCCATACATCTGCTCGATCGTGGACAGCACGTTGTAGTGGCTGATGGTTTCGGCGTACGCGCCCGGTCGCACATGGGCGCCGACGATGATCGTCGGGATCTGATTGTTGCCGCTGTTGTCGTCCTCATCCCAAGTGATCACCAACAGGCTGTTATTGGCCCTAGCCCAGTTCGCGTAGGCGGACAGGTTGTTGGACAACCAGGTGTCGCCCTCCGCGATGGAACCGTCGTGCATGTCGTTGTCCAGGTTGGGAATGACGAACGACACCGTTGGCAACCGGCCGTAAGCCGACGGCGGCGGGAACGCCGAGAACGGAACGGAGTTGGCTGTGGGGACGTTGCTGAAGTTCACCCAAGGGGCGTGTTTGCGCGCGTACTTGCCGGCACTGCACGTTGTCGAGCCGACGCCGGGCAGGTCCTCGGCGAAGCCCGTGAACGTGTAGCCGGCGATCAGCAGTTCCGATGCCAGGTTGGGCGCGGCGCCGGCGTTCACCGGGCAGGCGTCGGAGGCGAGCCCAAACGTGTTGCCGGCGAACAGCGCCAGATAGTTGGGCTCGCTGGGATGGGTTTCGGCATACGACTGAGTCATCAGTGCGCCGGTGCCGGCGAGCGTGTTGAGATAGGGGGCCGACTGGTTGCCGATGATGTCGGCGGCGGAACGGTTCTCCTCCACCACCACCACGATGTGGGCCGGCGTCGGCAGGGCCGACACGGTCAACCCGACAGGAGCTTGGACGCGGTTGTTCGCTGATCCGACCAGAATCGCCACCACCAGCGTGTTGAGGAGCGTGGACATCCGAAACTGGCGCATGGCGCCGAGTGTAGGGCGACGCCGGGCGGTCGGCGGAGTGATCGGGCCGGTGCTTAAATACGCAGGCAACGCGCCGATCCCGTGCAATCACTGCTTGGTGGCGGTGCCCCGGGCCAGGCGCACAACGTAAGGTCGTCCCGCGGGCCGGTCGTGGATGCTCGGCGTGTCGGACTATGGGAGATTGTGATGCCGATCACCACAACGTATCTCGGGTTTCGAACCTTACCTGCTGCATTCGTACTGGTTGTTCTCTTGCAGTTCCGTCTGTAAGAGAACGTTGGGTCATTGGTATGCGGTACGGGGCATGGCCGTGTTCGGGGGCATCAGGTTGAGCACGTGGGGTAGCGGTCCGGGGTTGACGGTGAGCAGCTCGTCGGGCGGTCATAGCTGGTTTGGTGCTTGTGGTGCCGGGGCCGCACGGTGATCACGTCGTTGTAGGCGACGGCCCGTTACCAGGCTGGCCCGTTGCCGCGCGCCGTCTCGATTTGTGTATCGAGCCAGTCAAGGTCGTCCTGGCGCCGGCGGCGCGATCGTGTCTCCCGCTCGAATAGCTCGTCGGTCTTGGTCAGCATGAGTGTGTACGGCCGTCCGACGCGCCGGGTCTGGTGCCGTACCGGCAGCTCGGCACGGTCGATCCCCTGATGGACGTGAGCTCGGCCCGGTTTGGCGAGCGGCCATTCCAGCAGCCGCTTCGCAGGGTCGGCGAGGAACGCGGCGAGCTTGGCGCAGATGTCGCAGTCGCACCCATCGGGAGCGGTGATGGACCAGTCGTCGGCGGCGCGTGGTGGTTGGGTCAGTCGTTCGCGCAGCCGGATACGGCAATGCGAAGCGATCGCGTCGAGGCCCGCCGCCGAGCGTGCGTGCGTCGTCGCGGTGGCTTGGGCCAGCCGCAACACCTGCACCAGGGTGGGCAGCAACGTGTCGGAGTGTTCGCCGCACAGCGCGGCCACCGCCGTCTGGACGAGGTCGCGGTCCTCCGTTTCGGCCGCGGCGGCAAGGAATGCGCGCAGCGGCGCCACGAGCCCGCCGAGCTCTTCCTCACGGCGGGTGGGCGCGGGCAACTCACACGCCCGGGTGAGCGCGCCGTCAAGCCAGGCCCATGCCCGCGCGAGCAGGCCCTGTGCGGTCTGCTGGCTAGTTGCCGTGAGGGCTTCGCACAGCGGTGGCAACGACGCGATCCACTCGGCGAGCTCGACCGTCGACGAGCGCCGCGCGGAGAACCAGGTGTCGAGCAGTTCGGCTGTCCACGGTTGCCCGTAGTGGTCGGCAAGCTCGGCCAGGGCGGGCATCTCGCGTGGGGTCAGCGTCTCGAGCCGAAGCGGACGCACCAGCATCGTCGCCAGCGGCGCGTCGTCGAGGCCGCTGGCGACACGCAGCGCGGCGATGGCCACCGTGGCCGATTCGTCGCCGCGAACAGTATTGTCCCAGAAGGGAATCAGCATCTTCGTCAACGTGCGGGCGGTCGGCTGATCGCCCTCCTCGATGCGTTCACATAGCCGCCGCAGCGCCCATGCGGCAGACGCTTGGGCGTGCACGACGAACGTGTGCTCGGCCGGCCACAAGACTACCGCGGCGCGCCGATACCAGCGGTCAATCGTGTTGCCGTAGTTGCCCATGTAGCCCTCGTATTCGGCCGCATACGGGGTCAGCTGT
>DATJBA010000149.1:0-9769 GCA_035515675.1 Mycobacterium sp. | reverse complement strand
GGGCTGAGTGCCGTCAGTGGCATGTCGATCGATCCATGGGCCACCCTGAGCAAGAAGGGAAGCGGACACAAGCCGGATCGAGGGGACGTCTCTGCTGCTGCTGGCGGCGGGTCTTCTGTGGGAATGAAATAGGGTGTTCTGCAACTGATTTCGTGGATAACAAACACATCTATTAATTGGCGTTGAGCGTTTCGGGGGGAGTAGCGAAAAACGACTGGCCAGCATGGTGACTGAGCTGGCGACAGCTGTTCCGATACGAAGCTTCCGAGAGAGCGGCCGGACTGTCTAATGATCCGCCGACTCGACCGGCTGGGCCAAAGTCAAGCCGGCTTCTCGGGCGGCGGTGGTCTTTCGGTCGTCATAGGTAACAACGGCTTCCAGCCGTGGTCCTGCGGTCATTGCCGCGGCTAGGTGTATTGCGTCGAGGATACGCAGGCTGGCCGGTGCGAGCGGCGCGGCGGTATCCAGCAGTCGGTCGGTCAGCGCCACGAGGTCCAGGCTCGCCAGGATTGTCCGGGCGTGGTCGCGGGCGCTGCGGTCACCCGTGCGGGATGCCCGCCCTGATCAGCTCTGTGCGCGTCAACGCCGCGGTAACCAGTTCTGCCCGGGTTGTCGCCGGATGACAACCGCACCTCGAGAGTTGGTCACTCAGCGACATCGACGCGGCCAGCCAGGCCCGTTATCGTCTTGCCGAACAAAAGGTCCGGCTCTCCAGCGCATCACTGCGGCTGGATGACCGGGGTGATGCGATCTGCGCCACATGGGGCGCCCATCGCGTTGGCTGACGGTGACCTTGGCGTCACCGCTGAGTCTGAAGGAGCACGATGAACACGCCCGCGGCGGCCGCCAGGCGCCACCATGTCGTCATTATCGGGTCCGGCTTCGGCGGCCTGACTGCGGCCAAGGCACTGAAGCGCGCCGATGTCGATGTCACCCTCATTTCGAGGACGACCAGCCATCTGTTCCAGCCGCTGCTCTACCAGGTCGCGACCGGGATCTTATCCGTGGGCGATATCGCGCCGACCACCCGACTGATCCTGCGCAAGCAAAAGAATGTCCAGGTGCTGCTAGGTGAGGTGGAATCGATCGACCTGCACGCCAACACTGTCACATCGAAGCTGATGGAAATGCGCACCGTCACGCCGTTCGACAGCCTCATCGTGGCCGCGGGCGCTCAGCAGTCCTACTTCGGCAACGACCACTTCGCGACCTTCGCACCCGGTATGAAGACCATCGACGACGCCTTGGAGCTGCGTGGACGCATCCTGGGCGCGTTCGAGGCGGCGGAGGTGACCACCGACCACGCCGAGCGCGAACGCCGGCTGACCTTCGTCGTCGTCGGCGCCGGGCCGACCGGTGTCGAGCTGGCCGGGCAAATCGCCGAGCTCGCCGAGCGCACACTGCCCGGGGCGTTTCGCTCGATCGAGCCGCAGGAATGCCGGGTGATCCTGCTCGACGCCGGCCCGGCGGTGCTAGCACCGATGGGTCAGAAGCTCGGCCTCAAGACGCAGCGCCGGCTGGAGAAGCTGGGCGTCGAGATCCAGCTCAACGCGATGGTGACCAACGTCGACTACATGGGCATCACGATCAAGGACAAGGACGGCGCCGAGCGCCGCATCCAATGCGCGTGCAAGGTGTGGTCTGCCGGTGTGCAGGCGAGCCCGCTGGGCAAGATGATCGCCCAGCAGTCCGACGGCACCGAGACCGACCGCGCGGGGCGGGTGATCGTGGAGCCCGACCTCACGGTCAAAGGCCACCCGAATGTGTTCGTCGTGGGCGACCTGATGTCGGTGCCCGGGGTTCCCGGCATGGCCCAGGGGGCCATGCAGGGCGCCAGCTATGCGACCACGTTGGTCAAGCGCTCACTTAAGGGCCACGACGACCCGGCGGCGCGGACGCCGTTCAAGTATCGCGACAAGGGCAGCATGGCGACGGTGTCGCGGTTCAGCGCCGTCGCGCAGGTGGGCAAGCTCGAATTCGGCGGCTTCATCGCCTGGCTCGCCTGGCTGGTGCTGCACCTGGTCTACTTGGTCGGCTTCAAGAACCGCTTCACCACGCTCATTGCCTGGTTCATCACGTTCATCAGCCACAGCCGCGGCCAGCTGGCGATCACCAGCCAGATGATCTATGCCCGGGTGGCGATGGACATATTGCAGAATCAGCAAAAGGAGGCTCTCGCCGCTGTCGAGGAGGCGGACCACCTCGAAAAATTGCAGCAGCCCACAAGATTCGGGGCGGGCGGTTCGGGGGCTGGCGTGAATGAACAGCAGGCCGCTGGGTAGCCGTGTCATTGGTGCTGCGGCCGCGGAGCTTGATCGGCAGTCAAACCCCGCAGCCGGATCCGTGCGGGCGCGACGAAGGTTCCTCAGTGTGATCCTCACCCGCCGGATTTGCCGGGATGGCAACGGCTGCGTGTTGCGTGTGTTCGCGCTCGACACGTCGGAAAAGACCCCATTCGGCACACAGGCTGCGGCATTGGATGTCCCAAGTGGATTGCGCGCCCACAGTGGGATTGGGCAGGATCTCCAACGTGAGGATCACCAGCGTGTCGCCGAGCGCGATTGGCGCCTCATGCTCGAGGGTCACGCGCAGCGGCGAGGCGGGTAGTTCGGGACGGGTCGACAGGAAATCCGCCACGACGCTCCAGTAGACGGCGTTGTTCATGTGGTCCAACAGATCGATGTCGGTGAACCGCACCGGGTATTCGCCGACGTGCTCGGCGTCCTCGCGGCCGCCCGCCGTGAGATAGGGCGTCCACCCCAGGAGATGCACGTCGGTGCTGCGTTGCAGTTCATCAGGAAGTCGTCGCTGAGGCGCGAGGGCATTCCGGTGTCGCGGTTGATGTTGATCCAGAACGCCTCGGACTCGATCAGGCCACCCTTGCCGCCGTCGATGCGCACCCGGATTTCGCACCACCGGGTGGAGGTGCCCGAGCACCACCGGCGCAGCCGCAGCGTGTCCTGAAATTCGATCGGACGAATCACATCGATCACGGTGCGGCGCACGACCCCGACCGGGTGCGTTTTGTCGAAACCCAGCGCATGCACTTGGTCTTGGCTTACGTCTTGGATATGGCGCGCCAGCGCATCCAGCCGCAGCCGGCCGCTGCGGTCGATGTCGCCCACCCGCAGCGGCCAGCTGCGCTCAAAACACCGCGGGGTGCCGATCGGGAACGGGCATCAAGGTTTTGTCCAGCGTCATCGGGCCAGCCGTGCCGTGGTGGGCGCCTCGTCGGCGCACGGATGGGGGATGCACACGCCGCCACACCGGGTGGCGGCATGACGACCGTGAGCTGGCTGGGTGGGGTACCGATCTTCGATAAGGTGAGTTTATCGACGACGATCGGAGCTTCGGCGTTTCGGCGAATGCAGTCGTGTGGATCGCGGGTTTCCATGGTTGGTTTCCTGGAAGTCCTTATTGGGACACCCCGTAGTTGAAATCCAGTGGACCGAACGCCCCGCGCTACCCACCTGACTTCCGCATAAAGTGGGTACACGGATCGGCGGATTTGGGCGTTGATCTGCGCGACGGCGGCCTGGGCTTGGGCCAGCGACTCGAACAGCTCGTGGCCGTCGAGCAGTTCCCGGCGCAAGGTCAGGTGGAACCGCTCCACCTTGCCCGTCGTGGTCGGCGACGCCGGAGCGGTGAGCCGGTGCGCGATCCCGTTCAAGCGGCAAATTCTGTCGAACAACACCTCCCGCGGTTGCCGAACCGGGCGGTGAACTGCTTACGCGTTGAATATCGGTTAGGATCTCTTCAGGAACACCGAATTTCGCCAACGTCTCGGCCAACGCCAAGCACACCGCGTGCCCGGTCGGGCGGGCCACCACCTTGGCCATCACGCCAATACCGGGAGTGATCATCGACCCCGGTGACCATTTTGGCTTCCCGCAGCTGGTTGGTAACCGCATCGACGATCATTACCCCACCGACAATGTCGATCTGCCACAGCTGCATCGGCGCATCACGCTGCCACCGCTTAAACGACTCCCGCCGCCTGCGGGCCTTGTGTTCCAGCAGACCGTGCCGCGACAAGACCCGGTTGATCGTGCGCTCCGCGGGCACCACCGCCTCACCACCGGCCTTCAAAAGCTGCATCCGGATCCGCTTGGCACCCCAGCGCGGGTGCTTGCGCCGCATCTCCACCACCACGACCTCGACATCACCGCTGCACCGGTGCGGGCACGCGTGCGGGCGCCGGGACCGATCCACCAGACCGGCCACCCCCTCGCCCAGATACCGGCTCAACCAGCAATGAAGCGTCTGCCGCGACACCCCGACGCGTGCCGCCACCTCGGTCACCGACGCGCCCGCCAACACCAGGCGCACAGCGTCCAACCGCTGCTCAACCACCGACAACGCAACCAGCACCAATCCCGACCTCCCAAGCCCGACGCCCCCACGGGAACATCGCACTCAGGGTGCCGAAGTAAAAACCGGTGTCAAGCGTCAACTGGCACAGAACTGTCAAGCGTCTCCTGGCACAGGACATCTCCTGGCACAGGACAAGCGCCGCAACAACTGCCGTGCGCTAGTTCCTTCTTGACGCCGCAACAACGGCTGGTGAGAGCTTTCAATACCGGTATCAGGGGCGCCCACCATCGTCCCCCGGCACGACACACCCCTTTTGGCGACACCGGCGGGTCTCGGCTAGCTGTTGGTTGATGTGCAACTCCCGTTCTGCAGCCGCAAACCACCGCCCATTCCGGGCGTTTTGGCGCCAGGAGACGACGAGTGCCCGGTAATTGAGCCCTGCGCGACTACGCGACCCCACCGTGTGACTCGTAACTTGTCTTCACCGTCACAGAATCGCCGCGTCCCGGAGGTACATCACATGACTACGTCGCCCTTGCTGGAACTGCACATTGCGGACGACCCCACGGCGCCGGCGGTGGCCGATGGCGGCGATCACGACGACATATCGTTTCTCTACAGCGTCGATCGAGCCGGCCAGACACCACGCGGCCCCAGCGGCGGCGACGACGGGACCGCGATGGTCCCCGGCCTCGTGCACGAGGTGGTGAAACCCGTTCCAACACAACCTGATTCATTCGCTGCGAGCCGCTCGTGGTCGGTGCTGAGTGACAGCGACTACCTCATGGTGCAATCGCTCGGTCTGACCTTGCCGAGCGGGCGCCACCTGTTAAGCGATGTCTCGTTCACCGCGCGGCCGGGGTCGCTCACGGCGATCATCGGTCCATCCGGTGCCGGTAAGTCGACGCTTGCGAAAGTCGTGGGAGGAGTCCTCGCCCCCACAACGGGCGAGGTGGGTTTCGCCGGTCACGACATCCACGACGAATATGTGTCGCTGCGACACAGGATCGGCCTTGTTCCCCAAGAGGACGTCGTGCACCATCAGCTGACCCTCGACGAGGCCCTGAGATACGCGGCTGAACTTCGGCTGCCGAATGCCACCGGAGTCGAGCGAAGCGCCGCGGTACGGCGGGTCCTGGAGGAATTGGAGCTGACCAGCCATGCCCGCACCCGTGTCGACAAGCTCTCCGGCGGACAGCGCAAGCGCGCGTCGGTCGCCATGGAACTGCTGACCGGCCCGTGTCTGCTCATCCTTGACGAGCCGACGACCGGGCTGGATCCGGCGCTGGACCGCCAGGTCATGATGATGTTGCGACGACTCGCCGACGCCGGGCGGGTGGTGCTGGTGGTAACCCACTGCCTGACGTATCTCGACGTTTGCGACCAGGTGTTGTTCCTGACCCCCGGCGGCAAGACCGCCTACTTCGGGCCACCGACCGACATCGGCTCTGCCATGGGGACAGCGAATTGGGCGGATCTGTTCACCAGGGTCGCTGCTTACCCGGAAGCAGCCAACCGCGAGCATGTGTACCGTTGCCGCGCCGATGAACCCACGGCTGTGCCGTCAGGGCGGCGTCGCGTGTCAGCGCCGCGGCCGGCACCGTGTCGACTGATTCAGCAAATATCGACCGTGGCTCGCCGCCAACTGCGGCTCATCTTGGCCGACCGGGGCTATTTGCTTTTCCTCGCGGTGCTGCCGTTCATCTTGGGGACGCTGTCGGTGCTGGTGCCTGGCGATGCCGGCTTCGGAATGGCCAACCCCCGTGGGCATGCCCCCAGCGAGCCGGCAGACATCATGATCCTGCTCAACGTCAGCGCGGTCTTCATGGGGGTATCGCTGACGATTCGGGATCTGATCGGCGAGCGGACGATCTTCCGGCGCGAACAAGGGGTGGGCCTGTCCGGGTGGGCATACCTGTTCGCGAAGATCGCGGTGTTCTGTGTCGCCGCGGCCGTGCAAACCGCGGTGCTCACCGCCATCGTCATCATCGGCAAGGGCGCACCCACCCGCGGCGCGGTCATTGTGGGCGATCCGGTCCTCGAGCTTTACCTGACGCTGGCCGTGATGGCGGCCGTGTCGGCCGTGATGGGGTTGGCGATGTCAGCCGCAGCCAAGTCGCAGGATCAGATCCTGCCGATGCTCGTCATATCGGTGATGGTGTCACTTGTGTTCTCCGGCGGGATGATTCCGGTCACCGGCCGCATCGGTTTCGACCAATTGTCCTGGGCGATCCCCGCGCGATGGGGTTTTGCCGCCTCGGCTTCGACCACCGATCTGCACACCATCGCGCCCCTGACTGCGTCGAATGAGCCGCTGTGGTCGCACAACGTCGGCTGGTGGCTGCTGGATATGGCCGTGCTGATGGTCTTGGGAGTTGTCCTGGCGGGCTGCGCACGGTGGAACATCCGGCTCAACAACGCGTCACGAACCAGCGGTCGTATCGCCACACTGGCCCGATTTGCGCCGACGTGGCGCCGCTTCGCGAACGCCTGGGCGCCAGAGCACTCCCTCGTGGTTGCAGTTGCAGGTGCGGCGGGTGGTTAGCCAAACCACGAGACCACCCTCAGCCCGATCCGCCGGATCACCGCCTGTCGGGCTGACGGCACGTATCAAAGGTATCGATCCGACGATCGGCCGAAAACATCGGCGATATGGTGGCCTGACGAGCGGACGTGAGTTGGCTGCAACCGAGGATAGTGACCGTCGATGGCCGACGTGGACCCGCATGCAACACAACAAGATCGGGTCCCGGGCATCGCCATGGAATTGCGCAACGCGCGGGTTCGACGACGTCGAGGAAATCGGACGCGGCGGCTTCGGCGTGGTCTACCGCTGCGTTCAGCCGCTGCTGGACCGCGCGGTCGCCGCCTCACTCGCACGTGGCGCGACGCGCCGGTGCGCTTCTGGGCGAACTACTCTCTACGACGCCGGTGAATTCGGGGACGCGACGCGTCTGCTGGACGAAAGCTATCAACGCGGACCCGAGGGCGCCGGAGTGCATTACCTGGCGGCAAGATACGTTGTTGGCGCCAACATCAAAGCCGCGAGGGAACCGGGACGCAAGCGGTCAATCGCGTTGCCGCCGGAATGAAGGCGGCCGAACAGTTGCGGCTGCGGCAGCTGGCGGCCTCGATCAACATCGAGCGGGTGCGGCTGCGCATGCCGATCACGCCGGCGGTGTCCGCCCGATCGCGCACACCCCGCACCATCCCGCGCGGCGGCGATGGAATCGCCACAATGACAGCCCAACTTGACGAGGCACCAGCGATCCGCCTGCTGTTTTGCAAGCGATTCTACGGGCGACCGGGAGCAGGCGTTCTGGCGTGCCGCCGACCTGCTCGCCGGAATCGACGTCACCAGCAGACCCCTGGCGGGCCTGCACGCGCAGCTGCTTTTCGTCGAATCGCTCACGGCTGGTGGGCGGGCGGCTGACGCCCGAACCGAACATGGGCCCGTCTCTGCTGTGAGCGCCGAACACGGATTGCCACGTTTGCTCGTCGATGCCGGTCCCGGCTAGCGGTCGCCTTACTGCGACGAATGTCTATTGCGGGATTGATCTCGGGGCGTTAGGCCGGTTTCGGCTGGGCTACCGCGTTGCCATACCAATGGCACACCAGCAGCGCGAGTTCCACGTCGAGCCGGTCGCTGCCGATCGTTCGGCCGCGGCGGGCCAGGGCCCGCCCTACGCGGTACTTCACCGTGTTGGCGTGCACATGCAGCTGTTCGGCGGCCAGTTTGTAGCTGTCGCCGCTCGCGAGGAAGATGTGCAGCGTTTCACGCAGGTGGGCGTCGTGTTCGTTGTCGGCGGCCAGGTCGCCGAGCACTTCGGCGACCCAGTCGCGGGCCTCGTTGAGATCGCCGGCCAACAGCGCTGCAGCCAGCACACCGGTTTCGGTCGCGGCGATCACGCTTTGCCCGAGCTGATCACGGGTGGCCGCCAGCGAGTGGACGGCCAAAGCTCGCCGGTGGGAACGACGAAACCCGTCGACACCGGCGGCCACCGTTCCGATTCCCACGCTGGGGGAGTCCGCACGAGTGAGCGCGAACCGCCGGGTGTTCGCGATCGCGTCCGGCGCGGCCGCGCGGAAGGGTAGCCAGCCCCATCCCAGCATTCGGTTTTCCGCAACAAACAGCGGGTTGGCCGCCGTGCCGACCGCCTGGCCTAGCTCGCGAAGGAAGCGCTGAAGCCGGGCCAGTTCGTCCCGCTCGGCGCCGGCGTCGGGGTACCAGACGACGACCGCCAGGTGGTGCCAGCGAAGTGGATAGCGAATTGTCGATGTCGCCGCGTCGACGTCGACCACCGTCTTCGAGTCCAGAATCTCGCGCACCCGTACGGCGCGAAGGCTGTTTTGGTTCTCCAGCCAGCGTTCGCGTTCCTCCTCATACACCTCAACGACGTGCTGCGATATCCAATCGATATAGGCGAACATCGTCGCCGACATTCGGTCGAGGACCGCCATTCCGAGGCTCGGATCCATGTCAGTCATCTGCACCTCGGCGAACACAAGTTCATGCAGCCGGCGCTGGCCGACGCGGTACGCGCGTACCAACGCATGGATGGGCACGCCATGCTGGGCCAGCCGCCGGGCGTATTCCAGCGCTGCGGTGGGCGCCTCGACCCGCTGCACATCGATGCCGTAGCGCATGGCGTGCAGCATGGTGTCGACGTTGCCCGAGATACTTGGCCCCAGCAGCCCGATGCTCAACCCATCCCGGCCGAGCTCGGGAATCTCGTCCTCGAGGTAACGCTGAATAATCGCCGTAAGCTCGGCCAGCCGAGGGTGCAGTGCGGCAGCGATCTGGTGGACCCACCGGTCAACATCCACATCGCTTCCGCTCCGTGGCGTCGTCATGACACGAAGGTAGATCCTCGTGACGTCACTCGTTGGCGAATCACCGCGCGGCGTTGGCTCCCGGAAACAACAATCGCCCGGTAATTGGGCCGGTCACGACGATGCCGCCACACCGTCCTGTTTCTAGTGTCGTTGCCATCACCGAAGCACGTGTTCCAACGGCACGTCAGATGAGGACCGAACCCGGTCCGCGACGGGCCGCGGGCCCCGATGAACCCAACCATATTGAGACAGGAGAACTGATCATGGGTTTCGCCAAACCGGATTTCCCCGATGTGGATCCGGAGGAATTTTTGGCCAAGCCGCTGATGGAGCGGATGCGGATCCTGGCGCTCAACTGGGCCGAGAACGGGTTCGGATCACCACGGATGGTGCACACCGTCTACATCGCCAAGCTGGTGTTGTTCTACGTCCTGGGCGGGGTCCTGGTGGCCACGCTGACCTCGGGGCTGCCGGCGTTTTGGCATGTCTCGGGGTGGTGGAACCAGCCGATCGTGTATGAGAAGGTGATCTTGTGGACGGTGCTGCTGGAGCTTTTCAACGTGGCCGGGTCGTGGGGCCCGCTGGCCGGCAAGGTCAAGCCGATGACCGGGGGCATCCT
>DATJBA010000148.1:0-21485 GCA_035515675.1 Mycobacterium sp. | reverse complement strand
CGCGAAAAACGCGTCGATGCTCTGGTAGTGATCCTGAGGCTCAGCGCATGACGCCGGTTTGCCGGTACTGCGCGCGTATACCGCCGCATCGTTGAGCACCTTAAGAAGCCGAAAATGATGATGCGCGATATGGAAGGCAAGGACCCGCCCGCTTGCGAGCGGCCTCGATGTCTTCGGATCCGGAGGCCGCAAACGTCTCACCTCAGCCACCGCACTTCGCGCACGCTCCGCATTCATCCGAGCGTATCGTTATGGACGTCGCCTAGACCACAGCGAACGACCGTGAAACAACTAGCGGCACAGCCTCTATGGCTGCCTTGTGCGAGGCTTGCTGTCCCACACGACATGTCCCTTGTGTTCCAACCGGTTTCACAAGCAACACCGGTATCCACACCCATCGCAGGACTCCCAGATTGCCACACGAATTTGGCTTGACCGTCGCGTCGGGGCAGACGAAGCCCTACGCTACCAGCATGAAAGTACAGGCCGAGAGCATTCGCCGGAGCGATCAAGACCCGGCGCCTAAACGTGCCTTGCTCCTGACCATCCCGGAGGTCGCCGCGGCGTTACGGATCAGCCGGTCCTCCGTCTATCGGCTCTTCGACGGTGGGCAGCTCGGGTGGGTTAGGGTCGGTGGCACGCGCCGGGTCACCCCGGCGGAGATTGATCGGTTCATCACCGAACACACGGAGAAAGCTGCCTCCTGACCACCGGCGTGCCCAATATGGCCGAAGACGAGCACCATCATGTCTGAACGACGTCAGCTTCCCCCGCAGATTCGCCGTGTGGAATTGGCGAGTCGGTCGGGCGGAAAGCCTGTTGTCCGTTACCAATTGACAGTAGACACCGGCCTCTTGGACGGGAAACGCAAGCAGCTTCGCCGGCGCTATGCCACAGAGAAGGAAGCGCGCGCCGCTCTGGCGGAGATCCTGGGCCAAGTGGCCGCCGGCCGATACGTTCACCCTTCCAAGCTCACCGTGGAACAGGCGTGTGCTGACTGGCTCCTGTCGAGACACAAAATCAGGCCGACCACCGCGGCTGGCTACGAGTACATCTTGCAGCCCGTGCGCAGCGAGCTCGGCGAGCTCCCTATTCAAAGCCTCACTCGCCGCCACATCGACGACCTCATTCTCAAGCTGCGCGCCGGTGGCCTGCGACGCACCAACGGTAGGCAAAGGAAGCAGTGGAGCGCGCGATCCTGCAACTACATGGTGGGTGCACTATCGCAGGTCCTTGACCAGCTCGTCGCCGAAGGCCGCGTGACCCGCAATGTCGCGCTGATCGTCGATCGGGTTCCCGGAAACGCCAGAAAGTTCGTAACTTTCACCCCGGAGCAAGTGAAGACGGTTCTGGCGGGAATCACCGATGACCGCAATCGACACGCGTGGCACCTCGCACTGGCCGGCTTACGGCGCGGAGAAATCGCGGGCCAGCGGTGGGATGACATAGATCTGCAAAACCGAGTGCTGAGAATCCGGACGACCCGAGTGGACGCCGGTGGCCGCGCCGTCGACCAAAACGAGCCCAAAACGGAAGCCGCAGACCGCCCGTTGCCGATCCCAGATGCCCTCCTAGCGGAACTCAAGGCGGCAAAGGCGCGCCAAGCCGTCGAGAAGCTAGCCCTGGGAGAGTCCTACGCCGACAACGGTTACGTCGTCTGCAACGAGGCCGGAGAGCCCTATCACCCCTCTACCCTGAGCAAATTGTGGAACGCCGCCATTAAGGACCTGGACGTGCCGCAGGTGCGGCTGCATGACGCACGGCACACTTGCGCCACGCTGATGCACTTGCAAGGAGTCCCGATCGCCTTGATCGCGGCCTGGCTGGGGCATGCCGACGTTTCATTCACTCTGCGCACCTATGTGCACGCCCAACCCGAGGCGCTCGCCCAGGCCGCAGACAGCTTCAGACGGATGTCGGCGGACAACGCCTAGTGACTCGACCGAACAGGCTTTCGCAAAGAGTTTCGCGCGACTTGTGACAATCTGTGACAAATCGGTCGCCGTTCGAACAATCGAGTCGATCATTCGAACGGTGTTTATGCAGCTCAGAGGCACTTTTTATGGTCGGGCTGACAGGATTTGAACCTGCGACCACTTGACCCCCAGTCAAGTGCGCTACCAAACTGCGCCACAGCCCGGTCACCGGTGAGTCCACCAGCGGCAGGTCGAAAGCCTACCGTATGCCCAGAGTGCTACCGATTACTGCGCCCGCGGATCGTTCGAGCTCCATGCGCAGCGCCGTGGTAACGCGCGCATTGTGGGATTTTTGGGCCGAGCGCTGACTGTGCGCCATGGGCCGTGCGCTGCGGCGTCAGAGAGCGGTCAGCGCCGCTTTGCGCCCCGCTTCTCCCGCACCCGCACGTTGATCCGGATCGGACTGCCCTCGAACCCGAACGTTTCCCGCAGCCGCCGATCCAGGAAACGTCGGTAACCGGCCTCCAGAAACCCCGTGGTGAACAGCACGAACGTCGGTGGCCGGGCGGTGGCCTGGGTGGCGAACAGGATGCGGGGCTGCTTGCCCCCACGCACCGGGGGCGGCGTGGCCGCCGCGACCTCCTTCAGCCAGGAATTCAGCGGCCCGGTCGCTATCCGCGTGTCCCACGACGCCAGCGCACTCTCCATCGCCGGCACCAGCTTCTGCACCGCTCGGCCCGTCTTGGCGGAGATGTTGACCCGCTGCGCCCACCGCAGCTGCACCAGTTCGCGGTCGATCTCACGCTCCAGTAGCTCGCGCCGGTCCTCGTCGACCAGATCCCACTTGTTGAAGGCCAGCACCAGCGCCCGTCCGGCCTCGGTAACCATGGACAGCACCCGCTGATCCTGTTCGGTCAGCGGCTCCGATGCGTCGATCAGCACGATCACCACCTCGGCCGAATCGATGGCCGCCCGGGTGCGCACCGACGCGTAGAACTCATGCCCGCTGGCCTGACCGACCTTGCGCCGCAAGCCCGCGGTGTCTACGAACCGCCAGACCTTGCTGCCCAATTCAATCAGCGAGTCCACCGGGTCTACCGTCGTCCCGGCGACCTCGTACACCACCGAACGCTGGTCACCCGCCAGCTTGTTCAGCAACGAACTCTTGCCCACATTCGGCTTGCCGACCAGCGCCACCCGCCGAGGGCCACCCCCCACCGGTGCCACTTCGGATACTCCCCCGCAAGCGGGCGGTACCCCCACGGGCAGCGCGGCCAGCACTTCGTCGAGCAGATCTGCCACGCCGCGACCGTGCATCGCGCTGATTGCGTGCGGCTTACCGAGACCCAGCGACCACAACGCCGCCGCGTCGGCTTCGGCCTTCTCGCTGTCAATCTTGTTGGCGGCCAGAAAGACCGGCTTGCCCGAGCGGAGCAGGATGCGGGCGGCGGCCTCGTCGGCCGCGGTGGCGCCGACGGTGGCGTCGACCACCAGGATCACTGCGTCGGCGGTACGCATGGCCACCGCTGCCTGATCGGCCACCAGCTGCTGCAGCCCTTTGGCGTCGGGCTCCCATCCCCCGGTGTCCTGCACGACGAACCGGCGTCCGGTCCACAGTGCGTCGTAGGAGACCCGGTCCCGCGTGACGCCGGGAATGTCCTGCACCACGGCAACGCGGCGGCCCAGGATCCGGTTGACCAACGTCGACTTGCCGACATTGGGCCGGCCCACCACCGCCACGACGGGCGCCGGCGGGGCCTCCTCGATGCCGGAATCAACGAACTCCCAGTCGCTTTCGTCGGTCCAAGTGCCGTCCTGGGTCACCGCATCGCCCCACTTCGCCGCTTGACCAACTCCAGCACGTGAGCGATCACCTGCGCCTCGGTCATGTCGCTGGTGTCGACGATCACCGCGTCCGACGCCGCCCGCAGCGGCGACACCGCCCGCGTGGAGTCCAGGTGGTCGCGGCGGCGCACGTCGGCTAGCACAGCGGCATAATCGTCGGCCAGCCCCGCCGCGACGTTCTGGTCGTTGCGCCGCCGGGCTCGGGTTTCGGCCGACGCGGTCAGGAAGATCTTCACCGGCGCATCGGGCAAGACCACGGTCCCGATGTCACGGCCCTCGACAACGACGTTGCCCGGGCCAGCGGCCATGGCCTGCTGCAGCTCGACGAGGCGGGCACGCACGGCAGGAACCAACGACACTGCCGAGACCGCCCGGGTGACCTCATCGCCACGGATCTCTGCCGAAACGTCTTCTCCGGCCAGATAACAGCTGTCCCGGTCGGGGTCGTAACCCACCGACAGCGGCACCTTCGACGCAATCGCCGCGACCGCTTCGGCATCTGTCGGGTCGATCCCCGCGCGCAGCACCGCCAGCGTCACTATCCGGTACATCGCCCCGGTATCCAAGTAGCGCGCTCCCAGCGCACGTGCCAATCCCCTTGATACCGAGGACTTTCCGGTTCCAGCCGGGCCGTCGATAGCGACAGCGACGTCAGCACTCACAGGCCCACCGCTTTGTACAGTTGCCCGATCTCGTCATGGCGCAACGCGCGGATGCTGCCCGGACGCTGCTTACCCAGCGATACCGGCCCGATGCCGGTCCGCACCAGCGATTCCACCGGGAACCCCGCGGCCGCCAGCAGCCGGCGCACAATGCGTTTACGTCCTTCATGCAACGTCAACCGCACCAACGTCTTACCCGGGATAGCGTCCACCACCGCGAAATCATCGACCCGCGCCGGGCCGTCGTCCAACTCGATTCCCGCTCGCAGTTTCTTGCCCAGCCCGCGCGGCACCGACCCGGTCACCGTCGCCAGATACGTCTTCGGTACCTCGTGCGAGGGGTGCATCAACCGGTGTGCCAGCTCGCCGTCGTTGGTCAGCAGGATCAGCCCCTCGGTGTCGGCGTCCAACCGCCCGACGTGAAACAGCTTCTTGTTGCCGCGCACTCGGCGCTCGATCAAGTCGCCGATGCACGGCCGGCCGCGATCGTCCGACATGGTCGAGTGCATACCTCGCGGCTTGTTCAGCGCCAGGTACACCAGCGAGTCGTCGACGACCACCCTGGCCCCGTCGACGCGGATCACCGAGACATCCGGGTCGACGCGGGTGCCCAACTCGGTCACCAGCTGACCGTCCACCTCGACGCGGCCGTCCAGGATCAACTTCTCAGCGGCTCGCCGCGACGCAATCCCGGCCTGGGACAACACTTTTTGTAAGCGGACTCCCTGGGCCTCGCTGGAATCTCGGGTCTGGACCATCAATCCTGGTCCACGTCGAATGACAGTGCCTGCTCGGGCGCCGGGCCGCCCGCGAGTTTGATGAAACGTGGCTCACTGTCCAGGGATTCGCTCAGCTCCTCGATCGTGTCGATGCCGGGAAGCAACGGTGCGATATCAGGAAGGTCGGCCAGCGACGTCAACCCCAAGCGCTCCAAAAAAAGCTCGGTGGTGACGAACGTCACCGCGCCGGTGTCGTCGTCGGTACCAGCCTCGGTGATCAGGCCGCGCACCAGCAGGGTGCGTATGACGGCGTCCACATTGACGCCGCGAACCGCGCTCACCCGCGCACGCGTCACCGGCTGGCGGTAGGCCACCACGGCCAGCGTCTCTAGCGCGGCCCGGGTGAGCTTGGATCGCGCGCCATCCAAAAGCAGCTTCTCCACGTAAGGCGCGAACCGGGCGCGGGTATACATCCGCCAGCCCTCGCCGGTTTTCCGCAAGTCGATGCCACTGTCACGTTGCGTAAGTTCGTCGGCCATCAGCTGCAGCTTCGCGGTGATCCGGTAGACGGGTTGCTGCGTGGCCGCGGCCAGCGTCCCGACGGTGACCGGGCTGTCCACCACCAGCAACAGCGCCTCCAGCACAGAGCCGAGTTCGTCGGCATCCAGCGGCGCCGCCTCGGCGATGTCTGGAATGCCATAGCCCAAATCGATATCGGGCAACTCGTCAGTCATCAGCGCCGCTCTCTCCCGGCAAGCGGGTGGTGCCGCCACATCGCTTCGTCCCCCGCAAGCGGGCGGTTACCCCCACTGCATCGTCGACGGCATCGGTCATGATTGGTCCCGCACTTCATACCAAGGCTTCGCTGGTCGGACGTTCCCCGGTCCACGAAATCTGGAGCACGCCAAGCGGCTCCGACTGGTCGAATGCTACCGTCCGGCACCGATACAGTTCGAGCAGCGCCAGGAAGCGCCCGACGACCTCCATTGGCGCCCGACAGTCGGCGACCAGCTCAGAAAACGACGCCCATTGGCCGCTGCCCCGCGCTTCCAGCATCGCCAGCAATTTTTGGGCCTGCTCGGGAACCGAGACCTTGAGGTCATGCAGATGCTCGGTGGCCACCGTCGGGACCGGCCGCGGGGTGAACGCGATCGCGGCGATCTGGGCGAACCGTTCCGCGTCGACGCCCAGCATCACCTCCGGAAGCAAGTCGGTGAACCGGTCCTCCAGCGACACAGCGCGCGGATAGCTGCGCAGCGCCGTGGCCTCCAGCTCGGCGAACATCTCTGCGACATGCTTGAACGCGCGGTACTGCAGCAGCCGGGCGAACAGTAGGTCGCGTACCTCCAGCAGCGCCAGGTCCTCTTCGTCGTCGACCTGTCCGGCCGGCAGCAGCCGGGCAGCTTTGAGATCGAGCAGGGTCGCGGCGATCACCAGGAACGCGGTGGTCTCCTCCAGACCCAGCTGGGACCCGATCTCCCGGGTATAAGCGATGAAGTCGTCGGTGACCTGGTGCAGTGCTACCTCGGTGACGTCGAGGCGATGGGCGAAGATCAGCTGCAGCAGCAGATCGAACGGCCCCTGGAAGTTGGTCAGCCGGACCTGGAAGCCGCTCTTGGGTGCCTCACCGTTCACGCTGCCCTTCACGCGCCGAATCGGTCGATGAACTCGCGGGCCAACGCGCGGTAGGCAATGGCGCCATTCGATTTCGGGGCCCAGGTGGTGATGGGTTCCCCCGCCACACTGGTCTCCGGGAATCGGACGGTTCGGGCGATCACAGTGTCGAACACCAGGTCACCGAACCGTTCCACGACGCGGGCCATCACCTCGCGCGCATTGACGGTGCGCTGGTCGTAACGAGTGATCAGGATGCCGCTGATTTCCAGCTTCGGATTGAGCCGGTCGCGCACCTTGTCGACGGTGTCCGTGAGCAGCGCCAGGCCACGCAGCGAGAAGAATTCGCACTCGGTTGGGATCACCACGCCGTGCGCGCAGGCCAGCCCGTTAACGGTGAGCAGGCCCAGCGACGGCTGGCAATCGATCAGCACATAGTCGTAGCGGTCCAGCACCGGGTGCAATGCGCGGGCCAAGGTCTGCTCCCGGCCCACCTCGTTGACCAGCTGGATCTCGGCGGCCGACAGGTCGATATTGCTGGGCACCAGATCCATGTGCTTGATCCGGGTGGCGAGCAGCACGTCGTCGATCGACACCCGCGCCTCCACCAACACGTTGTAGATGGTCTTGTCCAGCTCGTAGTGCGGAACGCCGAGGCCCGCCGACAGTGCACCCTGTGGATCTATGTCCACCAGCAGCACCCGCCGGCCGTACTCGGCGAGCGCGGCGCCCAGGTTGATCGTCGACGTGGTTTTCCCGACGCCGCCTTTTTGATTGCATATCGCGACGACCTTGGCCGGGCCGTGCGAGCTGCGCGGCCCGGGCTCAGGGATCGCCCGCGGCGGACGTCCGGTCGGGCCGACCAAGACCCCGTTGTCGGGATGGTCGGTCATGCCCGGGGTGTTTGGGAGGTGAACATCGCAGGAAAGTCTAACGGGTTGGCGCGCCTGAGCCGGGCGACCCGCAGGCAACATAACCGGCCAATATGGGTTTTTGCCGCTTTTGCCCGGTGCAACGTCACCGCCAGTCACACCCGTCTCACCAGCATCATTGACCGCCTCGTAGGGTGAGTCGGGAAGGCGGTATCACGTGCGATATCAATTCTGTGGCCGCCCTATCGTGGTCCCTATGGATCTCAAGCGACGGCTACCCATACTGCGGTGGTCGGTGTGGCGGATGGCCACCGCGACTCGCAATATCACCACCACGGGCCAGATCGGGGACGGACGCGAAGCCGCCGCGGTCGACTACGTCCTACGAAACGCCCGGGCCGGCGACATCGACGACGTGCTGGCCACCATCGACAAGTTCGCTTACGAAAAGTCGATGCTGATCAACGTCGGCGACGAGAAAGGGCTACTCCTCGACGCCGCAGTGCGGCGTGCCAGTCCCGCACTCGCACTCGAGCTGGGCACCTACTGCGGCTACGGCGCGCTGCGGATCGCCAGGGCCGCCCCGAACGCCAAGGTGTACTCCATCGAACTCGCCGAGGCCAACGCCGCCAACGCCCGGCAGATCTGGGCTCACGCCGGTGTCGCCGACCGGGTGACGTGTGTCGTCGGCACCATCGGTGACGGCGGGCGCACTCTGGACGCGCTGGCCAGTGAGCACGGATTCGCCTCTGGTGCACTGAATTTCGTGTTCCTCGACCACGACAAAGACGCCTACCTGGACGACCTGCAGAGCATCCTCGAGCGGGGCTGGCTGCATGCGGGCTCGATCGTGGTCGCCGACAACGTCAAAGTGCCGGGCGCGCCGAAATACCGCGAGTACATGCGCCGACAGCAGGGCAGGCTGTGGAACACCGTGGAGCACAAGGCACACCTCGAATACCAGTCACTGGTGTCCGACCTGGTGCTGGAGTCCGACTACCTGGGTTGAACCGTCGAGAGCGACGCTATCGTGCTCCGCTACGGCGTGTCGTCACGATAACGTCGATGTCGCGGACTGGGCTAGGCTACTTGGCCCGTGGGTGGGCTCCGGCCCACACTTCGCGCAGCGCGTGCACGGTAACCAGCGTGTAGATCTGCGTCGTCGTCACCGAGGCATGACCCAATAACTCCTGGACGACCCGGACATCTGCGCCACCCTCGAGCAGGTGAGTGGCAAAGGAATGCCGCAACATGTGCGGCGAAACCCCCGAAGTGATTCCAGCGCGCTCGGCTGCGTCCTGCAGCACTTGCCATGCGCTTTGCCGCGACAACCGCCCGCCGCGCACGTTGAGGAAGATGGCTGGCGTTCCGCGGCCCCGGCGCGCCAGCTCCGGGCGTCCCCGCACCAGATAGGCGTCCAGCGCTTGCACGGCGGGGAGTCCCACCGGCACCAGCCGCTGCTTGCCGCCCTTGCCGCACAGCAGCACAGACCTGGCCTGGGTGTCGATGTCATCGACGTCGAGGCCGACGGCTTCGGAGATCCGTGATCCCGTGGAGTACAACAGTTCTAGCAGCGCTCGGTTCCGCAGCGTCAGCGGGCCGTCGGCCGGGCTGTCACCGCCCGCGCCTTCCAGCAGGGCCAGCACCTGATCAACCGTGAGGCTTTTGGGAAGCCTACGGCCCGGCGTCGGCGGCCGGACGGCCCGCGCCACGTCCAGTTCGGCCAGTCCTTCGGCGGCGGCGAACCGATGCAGGCCGCGCACGGCGATCAGCGCCCGAGCCGCCGACACCGCAGACAGCGCCGCGGTTCCGGAATCGGGATCGCCGCGCCGCAGCGCCACCAGGAACTCGCTGACGTCGTCCTCCCCGACCTTGGCCAGATCGTGAATTCCACGGTCCGACAAGTGCTTTGTATAGCGGCGCAGGTCGCGGCGATAGGAGCTTAGCGTGTTCGGCGCCACGCCCCGCTCGATTGTCAGATGGTCGAGGTAGCCCTGCAGTTGTGTCTGTAGCGCCAGCGTCGTCATCGCGCGGCCTTTCGCGCCGCGAACGCGGTCGGCTTGTCCATCCACGGGCTATCCAGCGGACGTGGCTGCGTGACGCCGGTCGTAACCGCGTGAGCGGCCAAAATCCCGGCAACAGCAATGGCATTGACGATTTCGCCGCTGAGCACCTTACGCACGGCCTCCGCAAGGGGATGCCACTGCAATGTCATGTCGGCTTCTTCATGATGTGCTTCGGGACGGGCCACCTCACTCAATCCGGTGGCCAGATAGACTCGCACCGATTCGTCACTGAAACCGGGCGTGGAATCCAGATCGACGAGCACCCGCCAGGTGCTGGCTTGCAGCCCGGCCTCCTCCTTGAGCTCCCGCACGGCCGTGAGGTGCGGCGGCTCCCCGGAGACGTCGAGCAGCCCGGCCGGAAGCTCCCACAGCCGTCGGCCCAACGCGTGGCGGTACTGATAGACCATCGGGATGTTGTTGTCGTCGTCCATCGCCACGATGGCGACTGCCCCGTAGTGCTCGACGACTTCCCGGGTGACGACTTTGTCGCCCGGCATCCGAACCTGGTCACGGCGTAGCGCGAAAATGTTGCCACGGTACAACGTTTCCGACGATGTCGTCTCGAAAACGTGCTCAGCCACGGGCCGCAGGCTCAGGTAACGACCGCCCGACGCTGTCTTGATGCTGGCTGCCGTTGGACGAGTGCTCAGGGATTTCCACCGGAAGCAGCTCGCCCTCTTTATAGTCGATGGCCGCCCCGACGAATGCGACGAACAGCGGGTGCGGCCGGGTGGGCCGACTCTTGAGCTCAGGGTGGGCCTGGGTCCCGACGACAAACGGATGCGTGTCTTTCGGGTATTCGACGAACTCCACCAGATGGCCGTCGGGTGAGGTCCCGGAAAATTTCAAGCCGCTTTCGGCGATCTTGTCGCGATAGGCGTTGTTGACCTCATAGCGATGCCGATGACGCTCGGACACCTGAGTCGTCCCATACGCTTGGGCGACAATTGAACCCGGTTCCAGCACCGCGGGATATGCGCCCAGCCGCATGGTGCCGCCGAGATCCGCCTGGCCGGCCACGATATCGAGCTGATCAGCCATAGTGGAGATGACGGGATCCGGTGTGTTCGGGTCGAATTCGGCTGAGTTGGCCTGGGTGAGCCCGGCTGAGCGCGCAGCCTCGATCACGATGCACTGCAGTCCGAGGCACAGCCCCAAGACCGGCAACCCGCGGGCCCGGGCATAACGGATGGCGTCGATCTTGCCCTCGATTCCCCGGATGCCGAACCCGCCGGGAATCAGCACGCCGTGCACGTCGTCCAGTGCGGCTGCCATATCGCTGGCCGTCCCGCAGTCGTCGGCAGCCACCCAGCGCATCTCGACCTTGGCGCGGTGCTTGAACCCACCGGCACGCATCGCTTCGATCACCGATAGGTAGGCGTCGGAAAGCTCAACATACTTGCCAACCAAGGCAATTCGCACTGTGTCTTGCGGTTCGTGAACCCGGCGCAACAAGTCGTCCCATTCGGTCCAATCGACGTCGCGGAACGGCAAGTTGAGCCGGCGTACCACAAAAGCGTCGAGTTCCTCGCGGTGCAACACCTTGGGGATGTCGTAGATCGAGGGTGCGTCCGGAGTGGAGATGACGCCGTCGATATCGACGTCGCACATCAGCGCGACCTTGTTCTTCAGCGCTTCGGGAACATCCCGGTCGCAACGCAGGATCAGCGCGTCCGGGGTGATACCGATGCTGCGCAGCGCGGCCACTGAGTGCTGGGTGGGCTTGGTCTTCAGCTCACCGGAGGGGGCCAGGTAAGGCACCAGTGACACGTGCAAGAAGAAGACGTTCTCCCGACCGAGGTCGTGGCGGACCTGCCGCGCCGCCTCCAGAAAGGGCTGTGACTCGATATCGCCTACGGTGCCGCCGATTTCGGTGATGACGACGTCCGGGCGGTTGCCGTCGGCGTCCGGTTGGGCCATCGTCAGGATCCGCCGCTTGATCTCGTCGGTGATGTGCGGGATCACCTGGACGGTGTCGCCGAGGTATTCGCCGCGTCGTTCCTTCGCGATGACTGTCGAATACACTTGCCCCGTAGTAACGTTCGCCGACCCAGGCAGGTTGCGATCGAGGAAGCGCTCGTAGTGACCGACGTCGAGGTCGGTCTCGGCGCCGTCCTCGGTGACGAAGACCTCGCCGTGCTGGAACGGGTTCATGGTGCCCGGGTCGACGTTGAGGTACGGGTCAAGCTTCTGCATCGTCACGTGCAACCCGCGGGCGGTCAATAGCTGTCCGAGGCTGCTGGCAGTCAACCCCTTGCCGAGCGAGGAAACGACGCCACCGCTGACGAAGAGGTGCTTGGTGGCGGTTGGCGGGTGCTTACGCACTTCAGCGACCTCCGTGAAGACGGGCAGGGCTTAAATTTTTCTAGCCTTAACTAGCTGGGCCTGCCGACCCACGGAAACCCACCCTAACATCCGCCCACGCTGTGGTGCGGCGAACACGCCCTACCGGGACCCCACTAGGGCTTTACTGCGCCACGGTGATCGACGTCGCCCCATGACCGGTGCCGTACTGCCCGGTATGGCCGCCGTTGATCAGGTCATGCAGGCCCAGGACCGTGGTGATCCGCCCGGGCGCGGCATCGATGTCGTCGACGGTGCTGATCGCGGAGGACATACCGGCGTCGGCGCGGGCCACGGCGACCGCGGCGCCTCCCATCGCCGAACCGTCGCGCCCGGCGAGCAGGGTCCCCGAACCGTGCGGCGCCAGCGCGGCGGAGAAACGGGCCACGCTGACTCCCTGGTTGTCGGCATCTTGGGGTAGCGAGCCGCCGGTAATGACCAGCGCGGCGTTCGCCGCCTTCATGTGGTCGCCTGCCTGATAGGTGAGGAAACCGGTGTCGCGCAGCGCCGCCAGCACGGTATCCCGCTGGGTGTCATCGACTCCGGCGACGGCCGGGTTGGTGTTGATCAGCATGGCGATGCCCAAAAGGTCGCCGGCTTGCGAACCTTGGTCGACGAGCGTGGTGCTCAACTGCTGACCGGCGGGCAGGATCGACGAGTTCACCACGCTCCGCAGTTTCTCCGCGGAGTTGGCGTCGACGAACTCCTGTGTCAGTGACACCGTTCCGGTGACCGTACCGCCGGCCTGGTCGATGAGTTTCGAGGCCGCGGCGACATCGTCATCTTTTGCATCCGGGGTGCGGAACACGAGCACCGACTTGCCGCCTAGCGCGTCGTGCACTATCCGGCCGACCAGCTGGTTATCGAAATTATTTGCGGCGGTGAGCTTCTCGTTCAGCACGTTCTTCTGGTCGTTGAGCCCGCTGATCTGTGTGTAGAGCTCCCGCTTCTCGTCGCGCAGGCTGGACAGCAGGGTGTCCGACAAAAAGCCGGAACCCAGCACAACTCCCACGGCCAGTGCCAAAAAGACCGCCGCCAGCGAGAGCGCATGTTGGCGTAACGAGATCATGAACGCACCGTCCTCGAAAAAACTACGTCACCCACTTCTGCACCGTGACAGAGAAGCGGTTCCAGTAGTCGATGATCCAGTGCAGCACCACGCCGTCGGTGCGCGAGACCCAGAGGGCCACGATGACGGCGATCAGCATCGTCAGCGCCAAGAGCGCGATGGCCCCCGCCGAGATGTGGTGCCGGTACAAGGTGGCGACAGCCTTGGCGTCCACCACCTTCTCCCCGACTCGCAGCCTGGTCAGGAACGTCGAGGGGTTGCTTTGCGTGCGCGTCCGGTCGAAGAACGTCTCGATGTTGGCGGTATGGCCGGCCGTCACGAGCAACGCGGCGCCGTGGTGATCGGCCAGCAGCAGCGCCAGGTCCATCGCCGAACCCGCGGCCGGAAAGGTCATCGCCCCGACGCCGAGATCCTGAATTCGTTCCAAACCGGGCGCATGGCCGTCAGCGTCGGCGGGCAACACGACGTGGGCACCGCACTTGAGGGCTTCGGTGCTGATCTGGTCGGGGTCGCCGACGATGAGTCGGGGGCGATGACCCGCCTTGCGCAACACATCCGCGCCGCTGCCGACACCGATGAGCACCGGCTGGTATTCCTTGATAAACGGCTTGAGCAATCTCAGGTCATCGGCGGCGTTGGGCTCGTCGCCGACGAGCACCACATGCCGGCGGCGCAGGTCGAGGTCGAGGTCGGGGATGCCGATACCGTCGATTAACAGCGGGCTTTCACTTTTGATGAACTCGACTGTATTGCCGGCGAATGCCTCCAGGTGAGCAGCCAGGCCGCTCTTGGCCTCCCGCATCAGGTCGGCGATGTCGTGGTCGGTGCGTTCGGTACCGCGGATCAACCGGCGGTCCCCGGTGTACACCCCGCCTTCATGCAAGCGAATCTTGGTGCCGTCCTTGACCTTCTTGAAGATGTCCGGTCCGGTCTCGTCAATCAGGGTGACCCCGTTGTTGACCAGAACCTCCGGACCGAGATTGGGATAGCGGCCCGAGACCGACGGTGATGCGTTGACGACGGCCGCGACATCGGCTTCCACCAACGCGTCCGCGGTGATGCGGTCTAGATCCAGGACGTCGAGCACCACTATGTCGCCGGGACAAACCCTGCGCAGCAATCGGTCGATATTCCGGTCGACCCGGGCGGTACCGGTGAGGCCCGGCCGGGAGGCATTGCGCGATAGCAGCCCTGACATCTTCATGGGGGCGATTCTGTCGGTGAAGCGCGGCTGAGACGGGGAGGCGCGCCGTAACATCAGCCTCAGAAGTTATCTGTAGTCACAGCTGTCACAGATATGTAAAGTGTTCCGGTCGGTTAGATCTCATCGTTGCGAGCTGCGTCGAGCAGTTCGCGGGCGTGCGCGCGGCCACTGTCGGATTCGCCCAGCCCGGCCAGCATTCGCGCCAGCTCGGCCACCCGGTCGTCGCCGGTGACGGGCCGCACTCCGCTGGCACCGTCTGGTCCGGCCTCAGATCCGGCCTCAGATCCGGCACTGTGCACCACCAGATGCACGTCGGCGTAGGCCGCGACCTGCGGCAAATGTGTGACCACGATGACCTGGTGGGTGCGGGCCAGCCGGGCCAGCCGCCGCCCGATCTGCACCGCAGCCCTGCCGCCGACGCCGGCGTCGACCTCGTCGAACACCATCGTGGTGCCAGCCGCCTGTTTTCGCGAAGTCGCCAGCACCACTTCCAGCGCCAGCATCACCCGGGACAACTCGCCACCGGACGCGCTCTTGGCCAGCGGCAGCACCGTCATACCGCGGTGCGCTGCGAAGCCAAACTCGACCTGGTCGACGCCATCTGCGCCGGCCCGGGCCAGCTCGCCGGTGGTCAGTGCGAGCGCGGCGGGGTTATCCCGGTCGGCGGATCCCGTCGCGAGGTCGGTGATTACCTCGATGGTGAATTCGGCATCGGCCATCGCCAAAGCGGACAGCTCCGCAGTTACTTCTTGTGCCAGTCGTTTGGCGGCTTTGCGGCGAACCTTACTGAGATCGACTGCGGCTTCCGTTAATTCGCGTGCCAGCTCATCGACACGGCGTTCCAGCGCCGCTAGCGTTTCCTCGGAGACGTCGAGTTGCGCCAGCCGTGCCCGCGATTCACGCGCCCACTGCAATACCCCGTCGATGTCCGCGGCGTACTTGCGGGTCAACGTGCGCAGTTGGGCTTGACGGGCCAGCTTGGATTCCAGCGCGCTGGCATCGACTGGTAGCTCGCCCAGAAAGCTGCCAAGTTCGCACGCCGCATCGACGACCACCGTCAGCGCTTCGCCGATCTGGTCGGCCAATGCCTGCAGCATCGCGTCATCGGTCGATTCCAATGCGGCCCTTGCCCGCGCCAGGCTGTCGGCAGCGCTGTGGCCAGACTCGTCCGCGTCGTCGAGCCCCCCGGACAGTGCCGCGCGCGCACCAACTGCGGCCTCGCGCAGGGTGTCCAGTTCGGACAGCCGCAAGATGTCGGCGACCAGCGCATCGTCTTCCCCTGGTTGCGGGTCGACGGTGTCGATCTCGTTGAGCGCGAACTTCAACCGGTCCGCCTCTTGGGCGAGTTCGCGGGCTCGGTTGCGGCGGTCGATGAGGTCGCGCCGTGCCGACAGCCAGGCGTCACGCAGTTTCCGGTAGCGCTCGCAGGCGGGGCCGGCGGCCGCGAAGCGGTCCAGCGCGCCGCGCTGTTCCTCGGGCCGCATCAAACGCAGCTGGTCGTTCTGCCCGTGCAGGGTGAGTAGCTCGGTGGCGAACCCGCTCAGTGACTTTGCGGGCACACTGCGACCGCCCAGATAAGCGCGCGAAGGTCCGTCGCGGCTGACCGAGCGCAGTGCGATCACGCTGCCGTCCTCATCACGCTCCGCTCCTGACGCATCCAGCATCTCGTCCAGTTGAGCAGCCGCGGCGTCGTCGAGATCGGTTGTCGCGAAACGACCTTCGACGACTGCACGGTCAGCCCCTGACCGGACCCGGGTGGCGTCGGCGCGGGCACCGCCGAGCAGGTGCAGGCCGGTCACCACCATGGTCTTGCCGGTGCCGGTCTCACCGGTCAGCACCGTTAAGCCGCGACCGAACTCGGCGGTCGCAACGCTGATGGCGCCCAGCGACTCGATGCGGATTTCAGTCAGCATTCAGGTCAGCACCGGCCGGCGCCATTACTTCCCGCGCCAACCGGTCACCGGCAACCGGAATTTGCGCACCAGGCGGTCCGTGAACGGCACGCTGTCCAGGCGCGCCCATTTCACCGGTGTGGCACAACGGGTCACCTCGATCCGTCCGCCTGCCGGTATCAGCATTTCGCGGCGGCCGTCGCAGAACACCAAGGCGTCGTGACCGTCCGCTTCTATCTCGATCGCGACTGTGGCTTCAGGACTGGTGACCATGGGCCGGCTGAACAGCGCGTGAGCGTTGTTGGGTACCACCAGGATTGCTTCCAGGTCCGGCCAGAGCACCGGGCCGCCCGCGGAGAACGCGTAGGCGGTGGATCCGGTCGGCGTCGACACCAACACCCCGTCGCAGCCGAACGTCGACACCGGGCGCCCTTCGATTTCGACGACCACCCCGAGCACGCCCAGCCGCGGACCCTTTTCCAGGCTGGCCTCGTTGAGCGCCCACCCGTGATTGATGACCCGGCCGCCGTAGCGCACGACCACATCGAGCGTCAGTCGTTCCTCCACCCGGTAGTCCCGTGCGACGACATGTTCCAGCACACGGTCGATGCCCTCGGCCTCGGCCTCGGCCAAGAAGCCGATCCGGCCCAGGTTGACGCCCAGCACCGGGATTCCGGCGTTTCGGGCCAGTTCGGCCGCCCGCAGGAAGGTGCCGTCGCCGCCCAGTATCAGCACCAGTTCGCAGCCCTCCGCGGCGTGCGGGTCGGCCTCGACCACCTCGATTTCTACGCCCATTGCCCGCATGTCGTCGGGAGCCAGGTGCAGCGGTCCCCTGTCGACCGCCTCGGCGGACAGCACGCGAAGTGCAATTCCGTTGTCGCCCAATACTTTCTCTACCCGCCGCGCGGTCTCGGTCGCCTCGTCGCGGCCGGTGTGGACGACCAGCAGCGCGGTACGGTGTGCATTCATTGCGGGCCCTCAGCTACAGCGCGGCGCACCGCGTCCACCAGCTCGTCATCCGGCAGCGGCCGATCTGTCTGGGCGCGCAGCCACAGGAAGTATTCGACGTTGCCCGCCGGGCCCGGTAACGGGCTGGCGGTGACGCCGACGGTGTGCCAGCCCAGTTCCCCGGCGCGTCGCGCGACGGCCAGCACCGCGTCGGCGCGCAAGCCGGGGTCGTGGACCACGCCACCGGCACCGACCTGGCCCTTGCCCACCTCGAACTGCGGCTTCACCATGGGAACGATATCCGCGCTCGGCCATGCACATCCAGCCAGCGTGGGCAATACGGTGGCCAGTGAGATGAATGACAGGTCAGCCACCAGCAGGTCGACCGGCCTACCGATTGCCTCGGGCGACAGGTCCCGAGCGTTGGTCCGCTCGACGACGATCACCCGCGGATCGCAGCGCAGCGACCAGGCCAACTGGCCGTACCCCACATCCGCGGCAACCACTTCGGCGGCTCCACGATCCAGCAGCACCTCGGTGAATCCACCAGTTGATGCGCCGGCGTCCAGGCAACGGCGGCCCGCGACCAGAATCCCGAAGGTGTCCAGCGCACCAATGAGTTTGTGCGCTCCGCGCGACACCCAGGTGCGTTCAATATCGCCGGCGACGGTCAGCACCGCGGTGACGGCGACGGCGGTGCCGGCCTTGAGCGCCGGCAAGCCGTCGATGCTCACCTTCCCGGCACCGATCAACTCCGCGGCCTGCTGACGAGATCGCGCGAGGCCGCGCCGAACCAGCTCGACGTCAACGCGGGCACGTCGAGACATACGCGTACTCAGCCCTTCTCCACCGACTCCAGCGCCTGCAGGAGCGCGTCGTGCGCCTCGGAAAGACGGCGTGCTATCTCTTCGAGCTCGGCGAGAGATGGCCCGTTTTCGGCGTTTTCTGGGTCGCCGGGATCGGGCAGCTGGGCCAGCAGGGCGTCGATTTCAGCGCGAATCTGATCAGGATCGATATTCATTGCGTTCCCACGCTAGTCACCCATCAGTCGCTGTGCACCAGAGACCAGCGCTGCAGTGCGTCGCGGGCCCAGTCATCGGCGGCCTCGATGCGCACCGGCCGCCAGTCCAACTGAGCACCCCATACCGCGCTGGCAACAGCACGCACGATCGACAGCCCGTCGGAGTCATCGGCGCCACTACCGCTGACCGTTACCGCCTCATCACCGATGTCGACGTGCCAGCCCGGCTGCGGCCCGATCGCGAGCAGCTCGCCGTGCTGGTGCAGCGAGCGCAGGTCGTGGCCGATGTAGGTGGGCCGGCGCGCGGGGTCGGCGTAGACAGCGTCCCGCGCGGTACCGACCCCGGTGAGCACCATCAGGCTGGGCAGCTTGGCGGCGTTGGCGCCCGCGATGTCGGTGTCCAATCTGTCACCGATCACCAGGGCCGCGCGGGAGTGGCCCCGGGCGACCGCGTCTTGCATGAGTCGTGGCGCCGGTTTGCCGGCGACCAGGGGTTCGGCGCCGGTGGCCGCTCGCAGCGCCGCCACGAACGCTCCATTTCCGGGCACCAGACCACGCTCGGTGGGCAACGTGGCGTCGACGTTGGTCGCCACCCACAGGGCACCGGCCCGGATGGCCAGCGCGGCCTCGGCAAGATCCGGCCACCCCATGGTCATAGAGAGGCCCTGTACGACGGCAACCGGGTCGTCGTCATACCGGCGCACTGGACGTAGTCCGACCGCGGCGATCTCGTTGGCCAATGCGTCGGTGCCCACAATCAGGACCCGTGAATCCGGCGCCAGCTCACCGGCCAGCAGGTGGGCGGCGCTCTGGGCGCTGGTGACGACATCCTCACCGGTGACGGTGAAGCCGAGTTCGCGCAGGTGCGCCGCAACTTCGTCGGGGCTGCGGGAGGCGTTGTTGGTGATATACAGCTTGCGGCTGTGCACCTCGTCCAGCGACTGCACCGCGCCGTTAGTGGGCGCAGCGCCACGATACACCGTCCCGTCCAGGTCTATCAGCAGGCAGTCATATTGCTGCGCAATCGTTTTCACTTCGTCCAAGCCTGTCACTTCAGCCCAGCTCGCTGACCCGATCTTCGGCGTCGGTGACGCCTTCCATATCGGCGGCCGCGGAGCGCAGGAACCATTGCAGCGCCTCATCGTCATGACCGAGCGCCAGCAGCGTGTCCGCGTAGGCGTAGAACAACCGCGCTGCCGTCGAGCCCTTGCGGCTCGGGTCCAGCGGCGGCGTGGACAAGACGGTCAGCGCCTGCTCCAGCTGCCCGAGATCCGCGCGCGCGCCGGCGGCGACGATGCGCAATTCGTCGGCGTCGTCAGCGCTGAGCTGGGCCGCCTCGGGTCTCCGTGCCAGTTCGATCGCCCGCTCCGGGCGGCCGAGTCCGCGTTCACAATCGGCGATCAGCGCAAGCAATGAGGACTTGCTGCCCATCCTGCGGGCAGCGCGCAATTCGGCCAGCGCCCGGGCCCAATCGCCGCAGTGGTAGGCGGCGATTCCGACGGCTTCGCGGACCGCGGCGATCCGGCTGGATCGGGCCCGCGCCGCACGGGCGTGACTCAAAGCGGCTTGCGGGTCCTCGTCGAGAAGCTCACCGGCGGCGACCAGGTGGCGCGCCACCGCGTCGGCCGTGGCACGGTCCAAGGTGCTCAGTTCGCGCCGGATTTCGGGTGCCAGCTGCCTGGCGTCCACCCCGGGTGGTATCGCGGGCTCGTCGCGCGGCGCGCGATCGCCTTGGACATTTTGGTCGGCAATGGTTTGTGGCTGAACCGGGCGCGCACGGCCCGGTCCCGACCAGGAAACCTCGCCATCGGTGCGCGGCCCGCGTCGCGGTGGGCCGCCGGATGCCGAGCGCGGCCGCCGTTCACCGCTGTGCGGTTGCCTGTCATCGACCACTCGTGCCGTTCACCTCGATTTGCCGCTGGCCTTTCTGCCGAGAATACGGGCAACCCAGCGCTGCTGGGCCGTGCGAGTCCAGAGTTAACCGCGCTCCCACGGCGCGCTCTCGTCCATCTTTTGGCAGTACCTCGCCAGATGGCTTCTGACACGACTGACGTCGGTCTTGGGCAAATCGATGTCGCGGGTGTCGCGGTGCTTCTGGTTCGGCGTGTCCTCAGCGCCGTGTCGCTCAGGCGCCACCGGCTGCGGTGCAGCGGCACCAAGACGGGTCTTGGCCGGCGTTCCAGCACCTGCAGCGACGCCCCGCGTGGCTGAGATTTGGCCCCCGGCCGCACCGCACGTCAACAATGGCCGGCTTGCCGTGACTGCTTTGGGGTTATCCACAGTTGGGCTTTTGTCCACAGTTGAGCCTTCGGCCCCGCCGTGGCCGGGGGTCTCAGCCTGGGATCGAAAATATGTGCGATAGGGTGCTGCGAACTGTCGAAGCGCTGCGGCACGCCGATGACGCCGCGGTGGTATACAGACCGACACCGCCCACAGCGGCACGGCGTCTGGAGACACCAGAATCAACCGGCCCACCTTCTGCGCCGGAACAGGCAGCGTCCCCTCCCGATACCAGCGGTACGCAGTCGTCACATGAACACCCTGAGCCGACTCCCACTCGGTCAGATTCACCCGCTCAGCCGCCTGGCTAAAACATGTATTTGCTATCTTATGCATACCCAAACCACAGCAGTTGCGAACCCTCAAGTCACCCAACCAAAACCGCCCCGAGCAGCACAAAAACGCCCACGAAAACCCGTGGAGCGCCACCCAGGTTCGAGCCTGACCGCTCACCTGACCAGACGTTCGAGTTGTCGCCGGGTAACGCTTGTGGTAAGAATCCCACGTTAATCGATTGATCAGCCGGGCTTGAGTCCGCGCACCGATCGGTCTCTGCGGCTTTTTCGGGAGATGGCCGTGTTCGTTATGAAGGTCGCGTCGGAGTGTGCGCCGGTGGCGCAGGCGGGCGGGCTGGCGCAGGTGGTCTTCGGGCTGAGCCGGGAGCTGGAGCTGCGGGGCCACGCCGTGGAGATCATCCTGCCGAAATACGACTGCATGCGCTACGACCAGGTCTTTGGGCTGACGGTCGCCTATCAGGACCTGTGGGTGCCCTGGTACAGCGGGTTCGTGCGTTGCACGGTGTGGTTCGGGTTCGTGCACGGCAGGAAGTGCTTTTTCATTGAGCCGCACTCACCGGACCAGTTCTTCGGCCGCGGCCACTTGTACGGCTCGCCGGATGATGCGGCCAGGTTCGCGTTCTTGTCCAAGGCGGCGCTGGAGTTCATCTGGAAGGCCGGCAAGCGGCCCGAGGTGATCCACTGCCATGACTGGCAGACGGCGCTGGTGCCGGTGCTGCTGTATGAGATCTACCAGCA
>DATJBA010000147.1:0-2499 GCA_035515675.1 Mycobacterium sp. | reverse complement strand
GGCCGACAGGTACCAGTACGTTGAGCGAGGATCGCGATGGCCCAGGTAGGTCGACAGGGTCGGCAGCTGGGCCTCGACATCGGCTCCGCTGCGGTACCAGTCCAGCAGGGTGTGTACCGCGAAACTGTGGCGCAGGTCGTGAATCCGCGGCGGGGACGCGGCATCGGCTCCGATCCCCGCGCTGTCGCAGAGCCGCCGGAAGGTCTGCTGCACGATCCGGTAGATCACTCTGGTGCCGGTCATCGACACGAAGAAGCTTGATGACGTTGCCCGGGTGCAGACTTGATTGCGGACCCGCGCGTAGTGGTCCAGGGCGGTGAGGGTGGATTCCTGCACGGGAACCCGCCGCGATTTGCCGAACTTCGACTCGCGGATCGCCAATACTCCACGCGCCCAGTCGATGTCGTCACGGTCGAGGCGGATGGCTTCTCCGACCCGGACGCCGCTGGCGGCCAGCAGCCCGATCAGCGTCTCGTGCGTGGCCGCTGGCATCGGCTGGCGCAGGCGGCGGGCCTGTGCCAGCAGCATGACAATATCGTCGGGGCTGTAGATGAACGGCGGACGCCAGCGGCGCCGGCCGGAGATCAACCCTGGTGGTGGCACTTCGGTGCGAGCGTCGATGCCGGCCAGGTAACGGGCGAAGCCCCGGGCGATCGTCATCCGCCGCGCCGCGATGCTGCTGGCCGGGTCGACGTCGGGACCCTGCGCCCAGGACAGCGCCGCAGCGACGGTGACGGTGGGCAGACCGGCGGCGTCCAGAACAGCAACGAACCGGGGTAGCTCACGGTGATGTTCGGCCAGTTCGTGGCCGAGACTGTTGCGTAGCCGCAGGTAGTCGCGGGCGGCGTCGGACAGGGCGCTCATCGCTGGGCTCCCGGCCAGGGCCGGGCGACTGCCCGCAGAGCGGCGTAGTCAACCTTGGCGTAGATCGCGGTCGTGGCCAGATCGCGATGCCGCAGCACCTGACTGACCTCGACGATCGTGGCTCCCCGCCGCAGCATTTCCGTCGCCAGTGAGTGCCGCAGCCGGTGCGCGCCGATCCTGGGCAGCCCGACGCGGTCACAGGCCCGATGAGTGACGTCGCTGACCAAGCCGGGCGGGATGGGCCGCATCGGAGCCTTGGCGGCCAGGAACACCCGACGGATCCGCGTCGACGGACGCGCCTGCGTCAGGTAAGCGGTCAACGCCTCCCCGACATCGACCGGCAGCGGCATGCCCTCCTGGCGGCATGCCTTGCCCCGCAGAATGATCTGCCCGGCACGCCAGTCGATGTCCCCCAACTGCAGACGCGCCACCTCGGCCGACCGCAAACCGAGACGGGCAACCAGCATCAGCATCGCAAAGTCGCGAACGCCGACCGGGTCGCTGCGATCGCAACTGCCGAGCAGCAGTTGCACATCGGCGGCGGGAACCGCTTTCGGCACCGCGGTGTCGCGCCAACCGGCCACCGGCGGCACAACGCTCGCCAGCGGTCGCGGTGTCAGACCCTGCAGATAGAGAAACGTCAGCAGCGACCGCAACTCGGCCACCCGACCCTTGACCGAACCGACGCTAAGCCGATCACTTTCCCGCAGCAAGAATGCGACAATGTCGGTCCCGGAAAGGTTTTCGACACAGTGCAACGATCCCGTCGAACGCTGCGTCAAAAACAAGCGCGCCAGTTTCACATACCGCTCGACTGTGGCCTCGGCCAACCCACGCTCGCCGACAAGCCACCGCCGGTAACACGCCACCAACTCCTCGACCGGTCCGGCAGTAGGAACCGACACGGCCAGAACACCCTGCTGTCCCAAAAACTCCAGCAGGCGGTCCAGCCCGTGGGCACCGGGGACCCACCGCATTCCAGACGCGTGCCTGGCGCTGCGGAACTCAGCGGTCACGGCCCGGTTCAGATCCGCAACGACGATGCCGCGGGTGTCCATCCACCGGCCCAAAGCCCCAGCCATCGCCAGCAGGTGGATCACCGTTCCCGGGCTATAACCGCGCTTTGTCAACCACGCCCGGTAACCCTCAATGAACGGGCCCATCGCCCCCGGCTTCCGCGGTCGTCCACCCATGATTCGCCTCCACTCCCGAAGCACCCTGCTCCGACAACAGAAGCGTCGATCCGACAGCGGAACTATGCCGACCCCTACAGCACCATCCAACCCGATCAGGCCACGACGACCTCATGTTCCATCTGACGTCACCCGCGCCTCGGCATAGTTCAGGGATCGGTATAGGTCGACGACCAGAAGCGGGTAGCGGCCGAGTCGGGTGAGTTCGGCGTGGATGCGCCCGGCGTGGTGGGCCTGGGCTAGGCGGGCGACCCATTCGGCAGCGGTGGCGAACAGCACGCGGTGGCCGGCCTGGCAGGCGCGCATGGCCAGCCCGATGGCCAGGTGGGTCTTGCCGGTACCCGGAGTGAAGGCGACAGACTGCAACAGTTGCGTGCGGTGTTGCCGTGCGATGTGCGGGTTGTCGCGGAGACACATCCGTTGTTCGGGTGTTTGTTGGCGG
>DATJBA010000146.1:0-3353 GCA_035515675.1 Mycobacterium sp. | reverse complement strand
CCTACTATCCCTATCCCTGCGAAGACGACTGGCTGTGTGATGACGGCGGGCTCTCCGTCATCGTCGATCCTGGTCCTCCGGGAGGCATCGGCGGGCCCGGCCGGCCCGGCATCGGTGGAGGCCCCATCTTCCCCGGTGGGGGTGGTGGCATCGGCCCTCGCCGCTAACTGCCGCGACCGCCTGCAACACGGGTCAGAACGTTGATTGAGTCGCTGTAATCCTGGCGCCCACGATGTTGCCGAGTGGACGACGACAGGTATCGCGGGTGCCAGGCGCATTCCCGCATCGGCGAGGCCGGCGGTGAAATGGGACAGCAATTTGACGTAATGACGCTACTTTTGCGGTCGGAATTCGGTTCGACATGATACTGAAGCTGCCCGCGCGCCCCATAATTGGTCAAATACGCGAAAGTCTATGCGTCTCCTGTCTAGGCTTCTGACTGCCAGAAACGATCAGCGGTTAAGGGCAACTTTGACCGTCGAATGAAGGAGTGAGCGATGTTCGCCACAAACCGCAGCGCGCGCCGTGCGATAGCCGGCACCGTCGGCGTGAGCGCAATCACCGGTGCACTGCTGTGCGGCGCGGTCACGACAGCAGCGGCCGATCCACCGGCCCCCGCGCCTGCGCCGCCCAACTGCACCGCCGCCGATCTGGCAGGGGTTTCATCCGGTGTCACAGCAGCCACCTCGACCTACCTGTTTGCCCATCCGGACGTCAACGCATTCTTCACTGGCTTAAAGGGTCAGCCCCGAAGCGAGATCCGCGACGACGTCCAGAACTATCTCAACGCCAACCCACAAGTCCAGACCGACCTGCAGGGCATCCGCCAGCCAATGGTCGACTTCAGAGATCGATGCGGAGTCCCCGCTCCGCAGCAATAACGTGCAGCAACTCCGAGGAGATCCGCCTGGTGATCTTTTCCAGGAGTGCAGGGTTGGCTTGGCAGGGCTTCACGGCCCCAGGACTCCCGACATAGTGGGATCGTTTATGTGGTGTCGTGGCCTTTGACGCTGTATTTGATCTTGAGATCGGTGCCGGGGTAGCGGGTTTGGGTGGCGGTGAGTTCGTGGCAGAGGCCGGCGATGGCGCGGCTGCGGCGGGCTGCGGTCGCGGGGTCGAGCCGCAGGTGCAAGGTGTCGCCGGTGATGTGGATGTCGCCGGGCAGTCGCATCGCTTCGCGCAGCAGGGCGTGGGCTTCGTCGTTGGCGCGGGGGCATCGTCAAGTTATTTGGGAATGCTTGTGGCGCAGTCGATGTGAGTGGACTGGGTGGCGAAGGATGGTGGCTGACTGCGTCTTTCAAGCCGCTGCGGCGGTAATGATCTGGTTCCAGACCGCGAAGCGGTTGGTCATCTCGGTTCGCCATTCGGGCGCGCTGATCAGATGACGACGGGGCCGAAAGTGCTGTCGGATGATGCCGAACGCAAACAGGAACCGCTGGGCCTGCCCAGGGCATTGTCAAGTTGAGCAATCAGACCAGGATTTGAGGCGATGCGTTCTCGTGAACACCCAGGGCATATGCGACGCATGAGGCTGATGTGATTGGCGACCGCGCCCACTTCGCTCAACTTGACAATGCCCTCGTGACTGTGACAGGCCGCGATCAGCGCCTGCCGCGCGAACCCGAACACGATACGCAGCCGGTTGCGGCTTCGAAGCGACGGCAGCCGCTTGCGGTACGTGACGTAGTACCAACGCTGCAGTGCCGCAGGTGGTCCTGCATGTCGGCCGGGACCGCGACAAGTGGCGCAGGCTCAGCGAGATCGCGGTGCTGCGGGCCGGGGAAGACGGCCGGGTCCGGGTTGCCACCGCCTGGCACGTGGACACGGGTTTCGGTTCTGCGGCGGGCGATCTGCGAAACATGTTGCGCGACAGGGGTGTGTTGTGACGGGAGCGGCGTTGGCGCTAGCGCTAGCCCTGTTGGTGTTGCCGCCATCGGCGCGACCTAGACTTGTGGCACTGCAGATGGTTTCGCATGCGCGGCAGCGCATTGTCGCTTGCCACGTTCATGGGACCGTTTCAGCCGAGTTTTGCCACGGTCATGGGACCACCTGGTTGCCAGTAATGGGAACACCCGGCGTGTCGTGCCGGGCTGTCCTCGCAGGAGCGGCAGCTCAACGCGCGTCGATGCTGATCGCCGGGCCGCTGGGCCTGTGCTATCTGCCGACGTTTCTGTGCTTGGGCATCGTCCCGGTCGTTGCCGAGTTGGCCGGCGATGTGCTGGCGCCGGGCCGGATGTGAGGGCGGATTGCCCGCCAGCTGTCTCGCGGACCGGCCGCGGACCATGAAAAGGACTCATGGGAGGAAAGGCGATGGTGGGAAACATGATTCGGGTACTGCGGGCCCGGATGACGTTGTTGGCGGTGGACGAGGCGGGGATGTCGACGGTGGACGCCAACGAGACAATCCCGATCAGAACACCGTTCGGCCCAGCTCGATGGTTTAGAGCTAGACAAGGTGCTCACCGATAAGGCGAGCCGCGAAGGACACCGACCGGCCCGAGCTGGCGCGTGCGCTCCGCTACGTACGGGGCGGTGACACGTTGGTGGTCCACTTGATGGGCCGCCCTGGCCCGTAACCTCGAATAGCTTCGCCGGATCGATCGGGAACTCACCGGCACAGGCGTCAAAGTGGAGTTGTCAAGGAGTTCTTTGACCTTGGCCGGCGATTCAGCAGCTCTGTAGGTTCTCACCGCTGACGACATCCGGAGACTCCACTGACCTGCGCCTTTCGGAGTTGTCTCACCTCGTTTGACGGCCGGCTTGTCTCACGAAACGCTTCATTTCCTACTACGTCCGTTGCACCGTGGCTCCATGGAGGGCCTCATTCGCTACGACGGGCGTCCGCGCTTGGCTGCCGACCTAGATCCCGTTCCCGCCGATCGGCTCCACGTCACGCAGCTTTCAACATTGGCGCATGTCGGCGCTCGGTATCCCCTACCGTGACCGAATGACGACGTTTGCGCTCGTGCACGGTGCATGGCACGGCGGGTGGTGCTGGGAAAAGTTGAGCCCGTTCCTACAGCAGACCGGCCATGATGTGGTCGCGCCGGATTTGCCTTGTGATGACGGGTCGGCGACGACGTTCGACCCCTATGCCGATGTGGTTTGCGCTGCCCTCGTTGGGCGCGGCGACGATGTTGTGGTCGTGGCTCATTCGTTGGGCGGCGCCACAGGTACGACGAACTCACCACCAGCAAATTGGACATGCTGCTGGAAGGCGATCGCTTCCCTATGACCGAGACAAACGAACGCGCCGATGTCACTTTCCTATCCGCTGGCGCGCGGTGCGCGGGCTGGCTGTACCGCCCGGCCAATACCGATGGCAACGTTCCCTGTGTGGTGATGGCCCACGG
>DATJBA010000145.1:0-5533 GCA_035515675.1 Mycobacterium sp. | reverse complement strand
CCGCCGCAGACCCCGACGCGGCAGCCACCGGATCCGGCGCCTGCTCAATCACCACATGCGCATTCGTCCCACTCAGGCCGAACGACGACACGCCGGCCCGGCGCGGTTGCTCGGTCGCCGGCCATGCCGTGTCCTCGGTGGGCACGAACAGGCGGGTCGTCGATGGATCGATCGCCGGGTTCCACCGGGTGAAGTGCAGGTTGGGCGGAATGTAGCTCCGTTGCACTGCCAGGCTTGCCTTGATCAATCCGGTAATCCCGGCGGCGGCTTCCAGGTGACCAATGTTGGTCTTGACCGCTCCCAGCGCGCATGAACCGTCACCGCGTCCGTAAGTAGTTGCCAGCGCCTCGAACTCGATGGGGTCGCCCAAAATGGTTCCGGTGCCGTGGGTTTCGACGTAGCTCACGCTGTCGGCCGTGACGTCGGCCTGGCGCAGCGCGGTGGTGATCACGTCACGCTGTGCCAACGCGTTCGGGGCGGTCATGCCGTTAGAGCGGCCATCCTGATTGACCGCCGAACCGCGCACCACCGCGAGGATGCGATTGCCGTCCCGACGCGCATCGGACAACCGCTTGAGCACCACGACCCCGCAGCCCTCGCCGCGGACGAACCCATCCGCCGTGGCATCGAAGGTCTTGCAGCGGCCCGTTGGCGACAGCGCGGACCATTTCGATAAGGCGATAGCGGAGAACGGCGACAAGGACAGGTGCACCCCGCCCGCGAGTGCCACATCGCTTTCCCGCAATCGCAGGCTTTGGCAGGCCAGATGGACCGCCACCAACGACGACGAACACGCGGTGTCGACAGCCAGCGCCGGGCCGCGGAGCCCCAGCAGATAGGAAATCCGCCCCACCGCGGCGCTGTGCGGGTTTCCGGTGCTCAGGTACGCGTCGATCTCCGCGCGGCGCTCGATGTTGACGATCGTGTAGTCCCACGACGACAACCCGATGATCGACGCGGTTCGGCTGCCGCTCAGTGAATCCGGTGGCAGACCGGCGTGTTCGAGTGCTTCCCAGGCAACCTCGAGCAGCAACCGATGCTGCGGGTCCATCGCCGCGGCTTCGCGCGGGGTGATACCGAAGAAGTCGGCGTCGAAGCCGGCAACGTCGTCGATGAATCCACCCCATTTGGTGGTCATCCGTCCGGGTGTTTGCGGATCGGGGTCGTAGTATGCGTCCGCGTCCCACCGGTCGGCGGGCACGTCGCCGACCGCGTCGCGGCCGTCGACCAACAGTTCCCATAGGCTCTCCGGCCCGGATACATTCCCCGGCAGTCGGCAACCGATCCCGATCACTGCCACCGGTTCGGAGACGTCGGTCGGGAATGCCGTTCCCGCGCGGACAAGTTCGCGGGCGAGCACCTCGCGCGCCTTCGGCGACATTTGGGCCGCGCGGTCGGCCAGACTCGTCATTGCTCGCTGCTCCCCGTTGCGGCTTCCAGCTCACTGGCCGCAACCAGGTCGGACAGCAGTTCCATCTCCTCATCCGACAGCTCAGGTTCCGCGTCGGACGTTTGCTCGGCCTCAGCCGGCGGCGCGTAACCCAATCGTTCGCACATGGCGCCGGCGAGGTCGGTGATCGTCGGGTATGCCCAGACCAGGGCGACCGGCAAGGTCGTGCCCAGGCTGGATTCCAGCCTGTTCCGCAATTCAAGGGCCATCAGCGAGTCCAGACCAAGCGACTCCATCGGTCGGTCGTCGTCGATCGGTTCGGTTGAGCGCAGCACCGCCCGGATTTCGCCGGCGATCGCGGTTGCCAGGCGGGCCGGGCGCTCACCGGGCTCGCAGGCGTCCAATTCCGCACGGATCCGCCCGCCGCTGCGTCGCTCGATCGTAATGGATTCCTGCAACTTCGCGAACAACGACGATCCTGCTGCGGCGGGGAAGGACTGGAACCACTGCCGGGCGTCGAGGGTGAACACGCCGGTACGCGCCCGGTCGGCGGACAGCAACAGCTGCACCGCCTGTAGCCCCTGGGCTGAGGTGATCATCGAAACGCCGAGATCGGCAAAGAATTGGGCACGCCCAACCTCGGCCCATGGGCCCCAGTTGATCCCGGTTGCAGGCAATCCCAGCGACCGCCGGTAGGCGACCAGGCCGTCGATCCACGAGTTCGCGGCTGCGTAGGTGCCCTGACCTGGCGCGCCGAGAAGTGAGGCCGCCGACGAATACGTCACCCACCAGTCGACGTCAGCGTGCTTGGTGGCCTGGTGCAGCCACCAGGCGCCGGCGACCTTCGGGGCGAACACTCGCGCCGAGGCCGACTCGGAGATGTTCAGCACGATTTCGTCGGCCAGCACCATCGCGCTGTGCACAACACCGGCCAGCCGGAAGCCGGCGTCTTCAACAGCTGCGACCAGGCGCCGCGCGGTATCGGGTTCGGAGACGTCGCCGGTGACCACTTCGACCCGGCCACCTTCGGCGTTGATTTCCTCGATCGCCGCCAGCACTTCCGCGCTGGGCGCTGAACGCCCGTTGACCACAACCAATCCCGCGCCCTGCTGTGCCAGCCAGCGCGCGGTCACGAAACCAAGACCGCCCATGCCGCCGACGACGAGGTAACCGCCGTCAGGCCGGACCAATGGTTGCGCCGGCCGCGGCGCCAGTGCCGCCATGCTGCCGCTTTGCGGTATCGAGATGACGATCTTGCCGGTGTGCCCGCCGGAAGCCATCAGCCGGAACGCGTCGATCGCGTCGGCAAACGCGAACTCGGTGACGGGGAGCGCGGCCAACTCGCCCACGGCGGCGTGCCGGAGAATCTGTTGCAAGCTTTCGCGGTATCGCTTCGGCTGCAAGCGCATGTTCAGGTCGACGTCGACCACCGAGAAGGAACAGCTGCGGGCCAGTGCGGCCAACCCGACGTTGGCGTCGGCGAAGACGTCCCTCTTGCCAAGCTCGATGAACCGGCCGCCTGGGGCCAGAATCTGCATCCCCCGCCGAATCGCTTCTCCGGGAATGGAATTGAGCACGACATCCACACCGGCACCGTCGGTGATTTCCAGAATCTCGTCGGCGAACGCCACGCTGCGCGAGTCGCCGACATACTCGACGCCCATCCCGGCCAGCATTTCGCGCTTGGCGTCCGTCCCGGCGGTGGCGTAGATCCGGGCGCCGATCATCTTGGCGATGGAGATAGCGGCCAAACCCACACCTCCGGTCGCGGAGTGGATCAGCACGCGTTCGCCGGGTGCCAGTCGCCCGACCTCGCACAACGAGTGCCAAGCGGTCAGGTAGGCGACGCCGAATCCCGCTGCTTCGAAATCCGACAACGTGTCGGGGGTGGGAACGACCAGGTCCTGACTCGTCGTGAGATGTGAACCGATCGTCCCGACTCCGAAGGCGATTACGCGCTGGCCGACTTCGACGGAATCGACGTCCCCGCCGACTGCGGTCACCACCCCGACGCACTCGCCGCCAATGATCGGCGCGTTACCGCCCAGACCCGGATAAATGCCCATCACCTTGAGGACGTCACTGAAATTGAGCGCCGCGGCGATGATGCGGACCTCGACCTGGTCGGCGGCGGGCGGAGTGCGCTTCACCGCATGGACTTGCAGTCCGTCCAGCCGTCCTGCTTCCACGAGCTCCAGCTTGACCGCGCCCGTATCGAGATCGACTGTGGTTGAGCGATTCTCGACGGCAAGCTCGCCAGCACGTGTCGTCGGCGCGGCCACCAGCCGGTTCACATACCGTTTCCCGGCACGCAGCGCCACCTCGTCCTGGTCGGCGCCGGCCAGCAACTCGTCCAGCAATCCCGGGAGCGGTTCGGCGCCATCCGGGTCGACGTCGACGATCGTCGACTTGAACTCCGGATGTTCGAACGTCAACACCCGTGCGATGCCACGAAGCTGGGACTGCGGCAACGTCACTCGGTCACCGGAGTCCAGTTGCTGGGCACCGCGGGTGATGACCCACAGCCGCGGGCTGTTTCGGGCGCCCATCCGGGACACCGTCTTGACGATCTCGGCGACCAGCAATGTGCGTTGGCGCGCCAATTCCAATTGCGCCGGCTCCGGCCGGGATTCATCGACAGCACGGGGCGGACAGACAATAACGATGCCGTCCCACTCGATATCGCTTCGGGTAATCGCCTCCCGAAGCGATTGATTGTCGTCGGGGCGGACGACCTCGCAGTGCTTGGTCTTTTCCAACAGTGCCGGTTCCAGTGCGCCCAGCAGCGGATCACTGTCGATCCGGTCGCCTACCAGCAACACAGCGCCGACGTCACCGAATGGCTTGTCCAAGGGCGTTGGCTCCCACTCCAGCGTGAACAATCGGTTGCTGAGTTCCGTTGCGCCGCCGCGTGATCGCAGCACTGCCATGTCGACTTCGTCGATTTCGAGCAGCGGCCAGCCCTCGGCGTCGAGCAGCAGCACCTGGCCGACGAACCGAGCGGGGCTATCGGTGGTGGTCAGCGTGGCGATCACGCGGACACCGTCTGCCACATTGCCATGGACATGAATGCCGGCGTATCGGACCGGGAGCACCGTGGCTTGCTGGTCAGTCCCCCCGGTCGCCAAGTCGGTTGCCAGGCGGGTGGCACCCAGCGTCTGTAGTGCGATATCCATCGCGACCGGGTGCAGCAGGAACTTGCGGGAACCCACCTTGGCCTTTGCCGACAGCCGCACCTCGGCGTGGGCGGCACCGGATGATGAAACGCTGAGTGCGGCGATTCCGCAAAACGCCGGGCCGTGTTGCTGGCCGGCGGCGCGTAGCCGGTGATACAGGTCGTCGGGGTCGAGTTCGGTTGCGGCGTCATCGGTTGGAATGTCGAGCATCTCACGATCGGTCGCGCGCCCCAGCTTGGCGGTGGCGTGTTTGATCCACCCGGAACTAGCGCTGCGGGTGCGCATTTCGACGCGGCACAGCTGCTCGTCACCGGTCAGCGTGGTGACCAGCACCGTGTCGTTGCTGACATGCATCAATTGATCGAGGGTGAGCTCGCAGATAATCCAGGACCGATCTGCCTTGGTCCCGAATGCTTCAGTCGCTCCGGCCAGCGCGATTTCGGCGTAGGCCGCTCCCGGCAGCACGCAGACGTCGTCGATGCAGTGGTCGCCGAGCCAAAGCAGTTCGGGGCTAAGTCTGTTTTGCCACACCCAGGTTCCGTTGGTGGGGTCGACGACGCCGGTGCCGAGCAGCGGATGGGTGTCGACGCTATGCGGTGTGGCCGGCGTGGTGTCGATCCAATGTCGGGTGTGCTGCCACGGGGTGCTGGGGAGGTGCGGATGCGGCTCCGGTGGGTGCGGGGTGTCGGGCGGGCGCGTGGTGTGGGTCGTATTGACGTTGGTGTGGAAGGTGATGGTGTCGTCGGTGTCGCGTTGCAGCGTGCCGATGGTGTGGGTGTTGGTGTTGGTGAGGGTGTCGGTGATGGCGTGGGTGAGCAGCGGGTGAGGGCTGATTTCGATGAAGGTGTGGTGGTCGGCGCCGGCGGTGGTGATGGCCTGGTGGAAGCGCACCGGGTTGCGCAGGTTGGCCGCCCAGTAGTCGGCATCCAGGCGGGGTTGGGGTCCTTGGGGGACGGTGGGGCAGGTG
>DATJBA010000144.1:0-3608 GCA_035515675.1 Mycobacterium sp. | reverse complement strand
CCGTCACCGAGCCAGTATGACCCGGCGCGGAATCGTCACCGTGACCCGCGAGGTTGGTCTCATTCGGCGATCCGGGCGATACTCGACAACCCGACATATCTCGGTGTCCGCGTTTGGGGCAAGCAGGAGAAATACGAGGTCCTGGTCAACCCTGACGATGTCGCTGCCGGGTATGAGACACGTATGCGGTGGCGTGATCAGGCAGACTGGGTCGTACCAGGGCGCCGCACTCACGAAGCAGTGATCCCTGACCATTTGGCTCAGGCTGTTCGTCTTCGCACGCAGGCGCGGCGTGGTCCCGGTCTCGTCTGCAGCAGAGAATCGACAGTGCCGTACGCGCTGCGTGGGCTGCTGTTCTGCGCCGCGTGTGGACGGCGGATGCAGGGCGCCGCCCGCGTCGGGAAGCGAACGACCCGCATCCTATACCGCTGTGAGCTAGGTAAGTCGCGTTCTGTACCTGTAGACCTCAGCGATCACCCGCGCACGGTCTACCTGCGTGAAGACGAGGTGACAGCGCGACTCGACGAATGGATCGCCACCCTGGCCGATCCCGAAGACCTCGCACGCGGGCAGGAGGTGGACCTGGCAGCTGGCTATGCCGCCCTGCAGCGGCAGCTCAGCGAGGCGAATGGCAAGGTCGCTGCTCTGGTTACCGCCCTGGAGTCTGGCGTGGCCGTTGAGGACTTGACCGCTGCATTGGTCCGCCGCACCGCCGAGCGCGACGAGCTGAAGGCCCGCCTTGAGCGAGCCGAAAAACCCCACGCCATGTCCGCCGCGCAGATCAGCGAGTTGGTCGAGGAGTTGGGCGGGCTGTCAGCGGTGCTTGGTGAGGCAACCGGGGCGGAACGCGCTCAGGTGTACGCGAACCTGGGTCTGCGTCTCGACTACGATCCCTATCTGCGAAGGGTCAAGGCGACGGCCGACTTGAGTCGTGTCGCCGGATGTGTCCGAGGGGGGACTTGAACCCCCACGCCCATTAGTAGGGCACTAGCACCTCAAGCTAGCGCGTCTGCCATTCCGCCACTCGGACAAGACCAAACCGCATGGGTTGGCAGCTAAGGCTATCGGATCGGGCCGCGCGGACCCAACCCAGCCGGGTGCTCAGCATCCGAGCCCGGCGGCGCTCGGGCAGTGGTAGGAAAGGTGGTTGTGACAGTTGAGACCGAGGTGCCAACCAATCCGAGCGATGATGTGATCGAAGTTGTCAGCAGGTTGATCCGGTTCGATACCACTAACACCGGCGAACCCGAGACGACGCAAGGCGAGGCCGAGTGCGCGCAGTGGGTCGCCCAGCAGCTCGCAGTGGTCGGCTACCAGCCTCAATATGTCGAATCCGGCGCCCCCGGCCGGGGCAATGTGTTCGCCCGCCTCGAAGGCGCGGACCGCTCGCGCGGCGCCCTGCTGATCCACGGGCATCTCGACGTGGTGCCCGCCGAACCGGCCGAATGGAGCGTGCACCCGTTTTCCGGGGCCATCGAAGATGGCTATGTCTGGGGCCGTGGTGCGGTCGACATGAAGGACATGGTCGGCATGATGATCGTGGTCGCCCGGCAATTGAAACGGGCCGGTATCGTGCCGCCACGCGATTTGGTGTTCGCGTTCGTTGCAGACGAAGAGCACGGCGGTCACTACGGGGCGCAGTGGCTGGTCGACAATCGGCCCGATCTGTTTGACGGTGTCACCGAGGCGATCGGTGAAGTGGGCGGGTTCTCCCTGACCGTGCCACGCCGTGACGGCGGTGAACGCCGGCTCTATTTGATCGAGACGGCCGAGAAAGGCCTGTCCTGGATGAGGCTGATCGCCCGGAGCCCGGCGGGACACGGGTCCATGGTGCACGAGCAGAACGCCGTCACCGCCGTTGCCGAGGCGGTCGCCCGGCTGGGCCGGCACCGGTTTCCGCTCGTGCTGACCGACACCGTCGCCCAGTTCCTGGCTGCGGTCAGCGAGGAGACCGGCCTCACATTCGACACCGAGTCGGCTGACCTGGAGGGGACGATCGAAAAGCTTGGCCCGATGGCTCGCATGCTGAAGGCCGTGCTGCACGACACCGCAAACCCGACGATGCTCAAGGCCGGGTACAAGGCCAACGTCATCCCGGCGACGGCGGAAGCGGTGGTGGACTGCCGCATCCTTCCGGGCCGAAAGGCGGCGTTCGAGGCCGAGGTCGACGAGCTGATCGGCCCGGACGTGACGCGGGAGTGGATCAGGGACTTTTCGTCTTATGAGACCAGCTTCGACGGTGATTTGGTCGATGCCATGAACGCCGCGGTGCTGGCGCTTGACCCGGACGGTCGGACGGTGCCCTACATGCTTTCCGGTGGGACCGACGCGAAGGCCTTCGCGCGCTTGGGTATTCGCTGCTTCGGCTTCAGCCCGCTACGGTTGCCGCCGGAATTGGATTTCGCCGCGCTGTTCCACGGCGTCGATGAGCGGGTACCCATCGATGCGCTGAGGTTCGGCACCGATGTGCTGGCACACTTCCTGACACACTGCTAGTGGAGAAAAGCAAGGCAAGTGGAGAAAAGCAAGCCCCACAACAAGTCAAGTCACGAGAGGATTGCCCATGAGCACCAGGCCCGACCCGTACGTCTCGTTGCCCAAGCTGCCGTCTTTCCACCTGACCTCGAACTCGATTACCGACGGTCAGCCGCTGGCGACGTCCCAAGTCAGCGGAATCATGGGCGCGGGCGGCCAGGACGCAAGTCCGCAGCTGAGCTGGTCGGGGTTCCCCGCGCGGACCCGCAGCTTCGCGGTCACCGTTTATGACCCTGACGCCCCCACGCTGTCCGGGTTCTGGCACTGGGCGGTGGCCAACCTGCCGGCCCACGTCACCGAGTTGCCCGAGGGTGCGGGCGACGGGCGCGAGCTGCCGGGCGGCGCGCTGACGCTGGTCAACGACGCCGGGATGCGCCGCTACATCGGTGCTGCGCCGCCTCCCGGCCACGGTGTGCATCGTTACTACGTCGCGGTGCACGCAGTGGACGTCGAAAAGCTCGATCTCAGTGAGGATGCCAGCCCCGCATTTCTAGGATTCAACCTGTTCCAGCACGCGATCGCGCGAGTGTACATTCACGGCATCTACGAGCAGACCTAGTGGCGTGTCCCGTTATTGGTTAACTACTTCGTTAAGGACGGCTCGGCCGCGACGGACCCTTTCCAGAATGGACGTTACCGGGTCACCGGCCGTCTGAACAAAATCCACATCATCACAACCTGAGCCGGCTCCTCAAGCTCCGCCGGGTGCTGTCGCGTGCCCACTCGCCCCGGTCTTTTTCCGGACCAACCCCAAGGCAACAACGAGCGGCCCCAAGGCAACAACGAGTCAACTCGTCAGGACGCGACCCGGCGAATTGGCGGAACGGCGGATCACGAGCGCAGCATCAGTGTGTGGTCGGGTCGGCGACAATCCGTTTCTTGCCGGTTATCCACAGCCTAAGTCTGCTCGACGATGCCGACCGCCAATGAGCTGCCCGAATCCGGCTCGAGGAGCTGGTATTTCAGCGACGACGAGCCGGAGTTGATCACCAGCACAACACGGCTCTCAGCGGATCACGGCTTCTCTTGCGCCTGGATCGCGGTGATGGCGACGGTGTTGACGATGTCTTCGA
>DATJBA010000143.1:0-40050 GCA_035515675.1 Mycobacterium sp. | reverse complement strand
CCGGCGGCTTGAGCCGTCGGGGGAATCGGGCCTGGTGACCAGCGTGTGTGATGGTGAGTTTTGTCGGTGTCGTTTCGTAAGGTGAGGTCATGTCGGAGCACCGGTTTCGCCGCACCCCGGGTGGGGTGTGCTCGCTGGGCCTGCATCTGGTGTGGTGCCCGAAGTACCGGCGTCGAGTTCTTGGTGGCCGCGTAGCGGCCCGCTGCGGAGAGCTACTGGTGCAGATCGCCGGCGAGCACGGCTGGGAGATCGTGGCCGCCGAGGTGATGCCCGATCACGTGCACCTGTTCGTCCGTGTTGGGCCCACCGACGCGCCAGCGGCGGTAGTACGCGCGTTCAAGGGCCGCACCGCCCGCGTGCTCCGGCAAGAGTTCCCGTATCTGCGGCGGTTCGCGAAGGTGTTGTGGTCACCGTCGTATTTCGCCGCCTCAGTCGGATACGTCTCAGAGTCGACGGTGCGCCGCTACATCGAACACCAGTGGGACGCGGTGGCCTGATGCGCCGCGCTTACGTGTTTCGGCTTCGGCCGACCGCACGCCAGCATGTCGCGTTAGCGGCGTGTTTGGATGCGCACCGCGAGCTCTACAACGCCGCCCTGCAGGAACGCCGCGATGCCTGGTCGCACAACAAGACCCGCATCTACTACGGGGATCAGTCCGCGCAACTGTCCGAGATCCGGGCGATACGGCCGGATCAGGCGGTGTGGTCGTTTTCCAGCCAGCAGGCCACCCTGCGCCGGTTGACCAAGGCGTTCGACGGATTCTTCCGCCGCGTCAAGCGTGGTGAGACACCGGGCTATCCGCGGTTCAAGGGCAAGGCCCGCTTCGATTCGGTGGAGTGGCCCAAAGACGGTGACGGTGCCCGCTGGCTACCCGAGACCAGCCGTGTGTATTTGCAGGGTGTGGGTCAGGTGAAGGTGCATCTGCACCGCCAGGTGCGGGGCAGGGTGAAAACGATCCAGATCAAACGCGCCGGCCGGCGCTGGGTGCTGGTGCTCTCGTGTGACGAGGTACCGACCAAGCCGTTGCCGACAACCGGCGGCCAGGCCGGGATCGACGTCGGGGTGGTGACCTACGCGACGCTCTCTGATGGCACCGAGGTCGCCAATCCGCGGTGGGCACGTCAGGAGGCCGCCCGGTTGGAGGTGGCTCAGCAACGATTGCAGCGCACAAAGCGCGGCTCCAATAACCGGGTCGCTCGCCGGGAGACGGTGGCCGCCAGGCACCGTAAGATCGCCAACCGGCGTAAAGACTTTCACCACAAACAGGCCCGCGAACTCGTCGCCCGCTACGACCTGCTGGTGGTGGAGGATCTAAAGATCTCGAATATGCTGTGCCGGGCGAAGCCCAAACCTGATCCGGACAAACCCGGGCAGTTCCTCCCCAACGGCACCCGGGCGAAGTCCGGGCTCAGTCGATCAATCAGTGACGCTGGCTGGGGCCAGTTCGTCTCGATACTGCGCGTCAAAGCGGAAGATGCTGGGCGCACCTGGATCGAGGTCAACCCCCGGCACACCTCTGATGGGTGTGAGTGCTGCGGTTACGCAGCACCCGAGAATCGCGTCAGCCAAGCGGCATTCGTCTGCCAACGCTGCGGTCACACCGCGCCAGCAGATGAACATGCTGCCCGCAACATACTCAGGGCTGGACTGGCCCTACACGCCGCCACCACGGCGTAAAAGAAGCCGGTCGCTTCCAAGCGGCCGGAGAAGTCACTCAGCCGGCTAGCCGCCCACGGCACACTGATTCACCACAAATTCACGGCGAACGCCACCCTGCTCATCGGCGCAGGCTTCGAGACCACCGTCAACCTGATCGGCAATGGCATCATCGTGCTCCTGCAATACCCCGACCAACTCGCACGGCTACACAATGACCCCGAGCTGTGGCCGACCGCCGTCGAGGAGATCCTTCGGATCGACGGTCCAGTACAGATGACCGCGCGCACCGCGCACTGCGACGTCGAAGTGGCCGGTCACCGCATCGCCGCAGGCGACACGGTCGCCCTGCTCCTCGGTGGCGCCAACCGCGACCCGCACGTGTTCGCCGATCCCATCAGTTTCGATATCACCAGACCCAATGCCCGCGACCATCTGGCGTTCGCGTCCGGCATACACGCCTGCCTTGGCGCCGCCCTCGCACGGATCGAAGGCACCACCGCACTACGCGCATTGTTCGAGGCATTTCCCGATCTACAGCTCACCGCGCCGCCGCAACCGCGGGGACTGGTCAACCTCCGTGGATTCGCCCGGCTGCCCGCGAAACTCGGCACCAGGAACGGGGCATCCGTCGAGTCGCGCGGGTGAGACGCAGATCTCCGAGGTGACGACGAGCCAGGTCTCGTGCGGGTGATCGACTACAGCTTGCTTGCGACGAAGTCGGCGGCCTGGTCGGCCATGCCCGCCTGGATGTACGCATTAGCCAGATGCTGGGGCCAGTTGTCTTGCCAGGTGTGCGGATCGGCCGGGTTGCAGACGGGATCGGCGCCGTGGCACAACTCGATGGTCCTGTCATTGTAGATCGGGTTGAAGTTCGTAATCGGACCCACCCACTGGCTTCCGTTGCCGAACAATGCGACTGCAGCGATGTGCTGATCGGTGCCATCCGGCAGGGGGCTGTCGAAGCCGAACGCGTTGAAGGGCATCGCGAGCACCACGTCGGTGACGGCCGCGCCCAGCGAATAGCCGCCCAGTACGAGTCGGGTGTCCGGGCAATTGTTGACCACGGACTGGATGTGGTGGCTCATGTCGTTGGCACCGACGTCGACCTCGGTGTCGGCGGGGTACTTGACGGCGTATACGCCGATGTTCTTACCGCTGACCTTGGATTCGAGCGAGTTAATGAACGCATTGCCGAGTACGCCCGTGCCCGGTGATTCATAACGGCCGCGGGCGAAGACGACCTGCACCTGGGGACAATTCGACGCGGTGGCCAGCCAAGCGGCCCCTGGCGTCCCGGACGGCAGCACTACAGCGGTCAACGTCAGCAGGGATGCGATCACGACCGCCGCTAAGCCAACGTCAACCCATTTGCGGGCAAGCAAAAGGCGCACAGCATGATGGTAAAGCGCTCGCGCCGAAGCCGCTGAGCAGCGTGAACAGAGGTCCACGTCGACCCGCCGTTTCGGCGCTAAAAACACCTCGACGTCATGACCTAGTTCCTCCAGACCACGGCTGAGATGGCGTACATAGACGCCCTGTCCGCCGCAATGGGTCTTACTACGGTAGGACAGCAGGGCAATTCGCACATTCAACTCTCATCCGCTGATGAAACGACCGCGGACAGCCCCCCGATCCATCGCCATCAACGCAGTCGCGAACTCCGTGACAGCAGAGCAATGCTTGAAATCTGTGGATCTGCTTGGGAGGGGGCGTACCGTCCCGAGTGGTCAGTGAAGGTTCCAAGCTAGGCCGGGGTTGACGGCGTCGGCCGGGAAGGTACGACCCATGCTCAACGTAGTCCCTGATTCGGTTGTCGGCGAGGATTCCGGTGTCCCGGTCGCGCTGGCGGGCCCGGCGTCGTCGGTGATCGATGAGATCGTGCGCGAGGGCGCGCAGCAGATGCTGGCCGCGGCGTTGCGGGCCGATGTGGCCGCCTACTGCGCGAAGTTCCCGAAGGCGGTCGCCAAGATCACCGACGACCTCGATCAACTGCTGGCCTTCTACGACTTCCCAGCCGAGCACTGGGTGCATTTGCGCACCGATAACCATCGAACGCACCTTCGGGGAATCCCGCCGTCGCGTCGAGGTCATCGGCCGACTCCCCGGCGAGACCACCTGCCTGTCGCTGGTCCGGGCCGTGCTCGATCGGGCCAGCCGCGGATGGCGCGGCTTCACCCAGACATCGGCGACCATCCGCCAGCTGCAAGACCTCCGCAACCAGCTCCTTGAACCACCCCGTCAACTCCGTCCCCGCACCACCAAGACGGCCAAGACCAAAACCGTCACACCGGCCGCGTAACATCACCCACCAGGAGCCTTGCGTCCCAAGTCGTTTACACCACTCGTGAGACGCCACCATTCCGGGTTGTGGTCGGCGTAATCACACAGCCCTTGGTTCCGTTTCGGCGCCAACGACGAGGCTCAGCAGCCCAGCGCGGCTTTCGCGGCCGCCAGAATGCGGTCGCGGACGACGATGTTGCGGTGGGAACGGGTGGGGGTCCACCGGCTGCGGGCGATCCCGAATTCCAGCGGTGCGCCATTGGAACGCTCAACCACAATCGTCGGCGGACGCGCCAGCCCAGCCGGCTGCCCGACCGACACTGCGGTGATAAGCCCGGAATCGGCGTCGGCCTGTGTGCCCAGCCGCTGTGCCGAGCCCACGACGGTCGTCATATGGTGCGCATGCGGGATCGGCACGAACTTCAGCCCCTGCGAGGTGAGCTTCGTCAGATCGCTGCTGTACCACGGGTTGAATATCAGACGTTGGTTGGTCACGATGAGGTCGCCACCGACCCAGGCGACTCCGCGTTTTATCGTGCACGCCGCCGCGCTCGCGATTGTGGATTCACCCGGCTGCGGATCGTCGGGTTCCAGGTGGGGCGGAGTGTGGCCCAGCAGTAACTTCCGGATGCCCATCTAAGAAATTTTACGCCCCGGGTGACGGCCATTGCGAAGACTTCGAGGTATTCGCCCCGCCGAAGCTATCTGGGAGGGTGGTCGCATGACGCGGCACCCGCATCAACCCCGCCGTCGTATCGGCACCACATTCGGCGCAGCCGGGCGACTCATCGCCTCAAGCGCGGCCATCGTCTCGGCGTGATCGTCATCGAACAGGTGCGTATAGACCGCCAGCGTCGTGGTCACCTTCGCATGTCCCATGAACCGGCTCAGGTGCAACGGCGGGATACCGGCCGCAACGCAAGGTGGCGTCCATCCCGACGCGATCGCCGCCTGGGCCACCGACAACGGGCTCGGCGAAGCGTCATACGCCGAATTGATGAAAACGCCTGCGGTGCAAGAAATGATCGGCGGCTACGTCGACCAACTCAACAGCGAACTCAACGCTGGGAAACGATCAAGAAATGGGCATTGCTCGACCACGATCTTTCATTGGAGAGAGATGAGCTGACGCCGTCACTGAAGGTGAAGCGCAACGTTGTCACCAAGCAAAACAAGGAACTCTTGGACTCGTTCAATTCATGAGGGTTAGCAAACGTTGGCTGGTTTGTGAGGGACGTCTCCGTCCCCTCCCAGCAACTGATCTGGCCACCTCATCGCGGCAGGCTAATCCACAGGTCTTGGACTATTCCTCGGCAAACTGGACATGTGTCCAGACTATAGTTCGACCAGCTAATCGACGCAACGTACCGCACCTTCGCTATCTAGCGGCGTCCACTACCTTCAATGGGCGCGCCGACCAATGCGACGGAACCTGTTGCCGCACAGGCCAAAGTCAACGGTTCGGTCGGATCGGGGGAATCTCGGTGGTGCAGAACCGGCGAAGCCGTCTAACCGCCCGTTCCTGCTCGCTCGGACGGCGTTACCGGTGCTTGAATTACCCATTCGTGCAGCTTCGGATAGACCAGCGGGTGATTGAGCAAGTCGAAATGGTGTAGCCCGCTCAACATGAGCCCGTGTTCGGGTTGGAACGGGATCCGTCGCGATCTGCCGCGACCGGATGCGCTGTGCGGGCGCACCAGGTGATCCCCGACGAGCAGCCCGACGACCCGCGGTGCGGCGGTGGTCGCGACGAAGTGGTAGCCGACGCCAGGAAGGAACGGCACCTCACGACACCGATCGCGCATGAATTCACCCGGATCGCATTCGCTCCAGTCCTCGTCGATACACGACCCGAACCGCAGGTCCTTGATCCCCGCGCTGCGCGCATCAAGGAATCCGGCGATGCCGCGTGTTTCGGGTAACCGAGCCAGGGCCCAGGAGGCAATGTGAACGCCTTTTTCCAGATCCGCTCCCAGGTGTGGTGAACCCAGGCAGATCACGTGACGTAACTCGTGGACCCAGCGGTGCTGTTGCTGCTCGCCGTAGTGGCACGCACTGCGCGCCACCAGCCCGCCCATCGAGTGGCCCACCAGCACGACCTCGTCGACGGGTGTCGGCCAAAGGGCCCGAAGCTGGTGCAGCATGTCGGCCAGCGCCTGGCCGTTGTGGGAAATGTGCAGCCCGCTGTTGTAGCGCAGATACACCGGGGTGAACCCGAGATCGTCCTGCAGCCGCTGCCCGTAGCTTCGATGATCGTCGCCCGTGCGCGGCCTGCGCCACCAAGACCGCTCGGATAAGGACAGACCGTGAACGAAGACCGCGAGACGGCCGGTGGCGGCCGGGAATGCGTCGGCCAGCGACTCCGCGGTAAGCGCAACCGGCTTCCCGCGCTGCCGGATCTGCATGGTCAGTGCAAGGCCGTTGCCGCGCTCCGCCAACTGATCTCCGTAGAGTCCATTGATCGCCGCGATCGCGTCGGCGATCCGGGCCTGCGATTCCAGTGCCCCGTCATCGTCGCGGCCCCACACCCGTGATGCCAGCACGCCGCCAGCGCGTGTTCCGCCGCGAATGCCGCGGTCCACACCGGCGTAGATGGCCCCGGCGAGTGCGTCGTGGATGACTTCGACAGGCTTGGATACGGGCCCAACGGCACCGAACACACGGCCGGCGATACCCGCGTGCGTGTCTCGCACCAGCGTCGTGATTACTCCCGCGGCCTCGCCGGCAAGTTCGCCGACCGATCCGATATCACGTCTGCGCACGGCGCCACCCTTCCCACGAATGGAGTCTCGGGGACAGAGTATCCACCGTCGACATGCTCGGTTGTCAATAAGGCGCGCACTCGTATCCCAGGCATGGGGCGCCAGATTATCTTTACGCATCGTGGCCACGGTGGCCCTGTCAAGATTCAACGTGGCCGCGACGACTTCCGCGGGAGTCAGGCCGAGCAAGCCGCAAACTCGATTTTGTTATCATCGCGCGGTGCACGATTCGGCTGCACCAGGTGGACGCGGCGGACAGCGATCGGTTTCAAGACGCGACGTCCTCAAATATGCTTTTTCGCCCGTTCTCCTTAACCTGGGGACGGTGGCTGCCATGTTGGACGGGCAGCAGGCATCAGCCGCCAATATGACGCTGATCGATTTTGCAGAGCGGAGGATCCCGCCGGACGAGATCAAATCGGCGGGCTACGACGGAGTAGTGAACTACGTTTCCGAGTCGCGGCCAGGCGCGAACTTCGAGGCAAAGCCCATCACCCACGAGTACGCGGACGCGCTACGCGCAGCGGGTCTACAAATCGTCAGCAACTACCAGTACGGCAAGCCCGGTGGGTCTGCGCCGTCGGATTTCACCCGCGGCTACGACGGCGGCGTGGCAGATGCCCAGACAGCTCTGCGGCTGCACGCTGCAGCCGGGGGTGGGAGTTCGGCCCCGATCTTCTTCAGCATCGATGACGATATCGACCTCAACACCTGGAATAGTGTTGCTGTCCAATGGTTTCGAGGAATCAACTCCGTCCTGGGCGTGAACCGCACCGGCATTTATGGGCATGCCCAGGCATGCGGGTGGGCGATCAGAGACGGCGTAATAGGGAACTCAAGCACCGCCGGGTACCGGTGGGCGTGGCAGACGAAGTCCTGGTCGCATGGGGAGCGCGAGTCCATGGCGGTGCTTTATCAGGCTGTGGTCAACAGCCCGTCCAGCCCGGGTCCCCTCTTGGGCGGCATCAACGTGGATGTGGACGAGGTCCTTGCGCCCGATTTCGGGCAGTGGGATTTTGCTCGGTGAGCCGTCGGACGGGAGCGGACGACCACGACGCCCCGCGAACCGGCGCTCGCGGGGCGTCGCGTGGTGTCGGCGATCACGTCCAGGTGTTACTTGAGGTCGAAGCGGTCGTTGTTCATGACCTTGACCCACGCCGCGACGAAGTCCTCCACGAACTTCGCCTTGGCGTCGTCCTGGGCATACACCTCCGCGACCGCGCGCAGCACCGAGTTCGACCCGAACACAAGGTCATTCGCAGTCGCGGTCCACTTCAAAGCGCCAGACGCCCGATCGTGACCCTCGTAGACATTTTCCGCAGTCTCCGAAGTCTTCCACTCGGTGCCCATGTCGAGCAGGTTGACGAAGAAGTCATTGGTCAACGCGCCGGGCTTGTCGGTGAACATGCCGTGCTTGCTGCCGCCGTGGTTGGCACCGAGGGCACGCAGACCGCCGATGAGCACCGTCAACTCTGGGGCGGTCACACCCAGTAAGTACGCCCGCTCCAGCAGCAGCTGCTCCTGCGGCGCCTTCTCGCCGGCCCGCACATAGTTGCGGAACCCGTCGGCCCGCGGTTCGAGCACCGCGAACGACTGCACATCGGTGTTCTCCTGCGAGGCGTCGGTACGCCCGGGCGCGAAATGCACCAAGATCTCGTAGCCGCCGTCCTTCGCTGCCTTCTCGACCGCCGCAGACCCGGCCAGCACGATGAGGTCGGCCAGCGAGATCTTTTTGCCGCCGGAGGCCGAGGCGTTGAAGTCCTGCTGGATCTGCTCGAGAACCGGCAGCACCTTGTCCAGCTCGGAGGGCTCGTTGACCTCCCAGTTCTTCTGCGGCTCGAGGCGAAGCCGTCCGCCGTTCGCGCCACCACGCTTGTCGGTGTTGCGGTAGCTCGCCGCCGCCGACCAGGCCGTCTTGACCAGCTGAGGAACCGACAGGCCGGACTCGAGCACCTTGCTCTTCAGGGCCGCAACGTCCTTCTCGTCGACCAGCTCATGGTCCACGGCCGGAACCGGGTCCTGCCACAGCTGCGGCTCGGGAACCCACGGCCCGAGGTAGCGAGAGATCGGTCCCATGTCGCGGTGCAGCAGCTTGTACCACGCCTTGGCGAACGCCTCGGCCAGCGCCTCGGGGTGGTCCAGCCAGCGCCGAGTGATCTCGCGGTAGATCGGGTCCTCCCGCAACGAGATGTCGGTGACCAGCATCGTCGGGGCGCGACCCGGCCCGCCGAACGGATCGGGGATGGTGCCCGCACCGGCGCCGCCCTTTGCCGTGAACTGCCAAGCTCCAGCCGGACTCTTGGTCAGCTCCCACTCGTAGCCATACAGGTTCTGCAGGAACCCGTTGCTCCACTTGGTCGGGGTCGAGGTCCAGACCACCTCCAGGCCACTGGTGATGGCGTCCTTGCCCTTGCCGGTGCCGTAGGAGCTCTTCCAGCCGAGCAACTGTTGTTCGACCGGGGCGGCCTCCGGCTCGGGACCGACCAGATCGGCATCGCCGGCACCGTGGGTCTTACCGAAGCTGTGACCCCCGACGATCAGTGCGGCGGTCTCCTCGTCGTTCATTGCCATCCGGAAGAACGTCTCACGGATGTCCCGCGCCGCGGCGATTGGATCCGGCTTGCCTTCGGGGCCCTCCGGATTCACATAAATCAGACCCATGGTGGTTGCGCCGTAGGGCTGCGCGAGGTCCCGCTCGCCGGAGTAGCGCTTGTCGGTACCCAGCCAGACGTCCTCTTGTCCCCAGAGGATCTCTTCGGGCTCCCAGTTGTCTTCCCGGCCGAACGCGAAGCCGAAGGTCTTGAACCCCATCGACTCCAAAGCGCAGTTACCGGCGAAGATGATCAGGTCCGCCCAGGAGATCTTATTGCCGTACTTCTGCTTGACCGGCCACAGCAGCCGGCGGGCTTTGTCCAGGCTCACGTTGTCCGGCCAGCTGTTGATCGGCGCGAAGCGCTGGGAACCCTGGCCGCCGCCGCCGCGGCCGTCGTGAATGCGGTAGGTACCCGCGGCATGCCAGCTCATCCGGATGAACAGGCCGCCGTAGTGGCCGTAGTCGGCGGGCCACCAGTCCTGCGAGGTGGTCATGACCGAAAACACGTCGGCTTTGAGGGCCTCGACGTCGAGTTTGGCGAACTCCTCGGCGTAGTCGAAGTCCGGGCCGAGCGGGTTCGACTGGAGCGGGTGCGCGTGCAGCTTCGACACATCGACCTGGTTGGGCCACCAGTCTCGGTTCGTCAGCGGAGCATTCTCCTTCGGCTCGGGCGAAGGGATTACTGGGCTCTCGCTCTCGCTCTTGCTAGCAGTCGCGGTTTGCGGCTCTGGCGGGCGGCTTTGGGATGTATCAGATGACACAGCATTCCTTTCCGGGGTGAGTGAATCGGGCTATAAGCACGGCTGAGATCAGGAACCTGCAGTCGAGCAATCGGGGCAAAGGCCCCAGTAGATGACTTCGGCCTCGTCGAGAACGAAGCCATCCAGAACGTTATTGTCGTCCGACGGGGCCAAGCACGGCGCCTCGCCGACCGCACAGTCGATGTCGGCAATGGCGCCGCAGGACCGGCACACGACGTGGTGGTGGTTGTCGCCGACCCGGGACTCATAGCGGGCAACCAAACCCGATGGTTGGATCCGCCGGACCAGACCTGCCGCGGTCAACGCGCTGAGTACGTCGTAGACCGCCTGACGGGAGACATCGGGCAGACCGATCCGCACCGCGGAGAAGATCGTGTCGGTGTCGGCGTGCGGGTGGGCCTGCACCGCCTCGAGCACGGCAATCCTGGGCCGGGTCACGCGCAGATCAGCCATCCGCAACTGTTCGGCGTAATCCGCCGTTGGAGACACATTGCCAATATGACGCACTTATCTGGAATCAGTCAAGAGTCTCTCGAACGATATTGCGCCAAAAGGCAACTCCGCCCGCGCGCCCGTCACCGAAGCCCGGTTTGTGGGTAGCGTCCGCCAACCGTTGTCACACCTGACGCCATGACGGCTGGGTGGGGTCGGCTAGCTGTATGTCGACGGGGCCAATCCCGAAGACGGCGATCACGGCCGGGTCGGGCTGGTTTGCCGGGACACCATCGTAGTGCGGGGTACGTGCGGCGCGCTTCACATAACCACCCGGCCCGACCGGAATCGCGTCCTGGGGCTGAAAATCATGCCCGCTATTGACAAACCAAGTGCCGAACACCACCACCTGAATCCGGTCGGTTGCATAGGTATGCGGTGCGCTGAACCAACCCGGACTCCATTTCATCATTACCAGATATGGCCCCGGCTGGTTGAAATCCCCATATAGCATGGCCATTTCGCCGCTGTGTGGAGGCAGGTTACCCCATGGCTCGAAACCGATTTTTTCGTACGGCAGGACGAACGTTTCGCTTGGATCTGGGCCGGATTTGGGTGCCGGCGACAACTTGATGTCTGCGATGTTGCCTGTCCTGTCACCGGCGGCGACCGCCGCAAGCAACAGTGGCGCTGCGATCAGCATGGATCGTCGGCTCGATTCCATATCGCCCCATCCTTCCAGTACCTGCCTGACTCAGCCCACCTTCTGGTAGACGAGCCAGCGCAACTCGATCGGGGACTCCTCACGCTCGACGTCGAAGACGTCGAGGCCACTTGCCCACCCGTCGAACCAGCCGGTGGGAGGCCAAGCGCCTTCGGGCAAGTGGGTTTTCTCGTACTCGTGAGCCGAGTCGTCAGCAACAAGCTTGAGAGGCAGCTGGGCCGCCGCACTAGTCACTTCATCCCGGGTGAAGATCATGGTGTTGCACTGCTGCCCGAGTTCCACCGCGGCGTTGTCGGGGATATAACCCTGGCGGGCCAAGAAGGTGTTGAACACCAAACGTCCGCCGGGAGCCAGGCAATCCGCGGCGAGTTCGAACACACCGCGCAACTCCTTAGTCGTCCGGAAGTCGGGCACCACCTCAGAGAGCACCATCAACTGGTACTCCTCGCGGACACCCTCCATGGCCGTGAAGACGTCGCTTTGGATGACGCGCACGCCGAGCGATTCGCTTTCGGCCTCCGAGCGCATAACGTCGGCGAACTTCGGCGCCATCTCGACCGCGTCCACGGGGTGGCCGCGTCGGGCCAGGGCCAGGGCGTTGCGCCCGGTTCCTGCGCCGACGTCCAGCACCCGATGGGTCGTCGGGTCGGCCGCTTCGCAGGCCAGCGCCAACACGCGCGCATCCGGTTCGGTACCGAACAGCGGCGCCGGGCGGACATCAACCCAGTGGTCGTAATCAGACTCGATCGTCCGCCATTCGGCTTTGACGCGGTAGTTCAGGCCCGTTCCGAAGGGAACGTGAAACGAGATGACGACGTCCGAACGAGGGGAGGCCTTGAAGGCCTTCGCCAACTCGGCTTCCAGCACCGTCTTGAGCTGAGAAGATTGTTCGGCCGTGTACGGAACGCCCAGGCTGGCACAGATGTTGCCGCACAACTGGACGTACTCGTCGATCAAGCCGGGAACGGCCGGCACCGTGATCTTGCCCTCGGCCATCGATCGGCGATACAACCGCCTGACCATCGCTTCGCGCAGCATCGATCGATCGAAAGACCTGGGGGCGGGATCCTTCATCACCACAATCTTGTACACGACCCGACCCGCTTTGCACCAGCGATCGCGCCGGTCAGCCAAAGCGTCCCAGGCCTGCGGCGTCTTCCAGCAGATCGGCGGCGCTGGCAACGCTATCGGCGGGTTTGGTCATCTGAGCGGCAACCTCACGGGCTCGAGTGACGTATCCCGGAGTGAGGATGCAGCGCAGGTCCGCGACCAGCGATTCCTGGGTGGTGGCCGAAAATTGGCGGCCGGAGCCGACTTTCAGCCGTTCGACGGCAGCTGCCCAGATCGGCTGATCGAGCCAGAGCCAGAGGACCAACATGGGGATTCCGGCCCGCATGCCTGCGGCCGTGGTGCCGGCGCCCCCATGATGCACGACCGCGCGGCAAGCGGGAAAGACGGCCGCGTGGTTCACCGCGCTCACGACCTTGACGTGGTCGAAATGCGGGATGTGGGTGAAGTCATTCGGGCCGCTGCAAATCAATGCCCGCTCGTCTAATTGCGCGCAGGCCGCGCTGATCATGGTGACCGTGTCAGCGGATGCGATCGGCGTGCTGCCCATGCCGAAGTAGATCGGCGGCGTGCCCGCGGCAATCCACGACAAGACCTCGTCGTCGGCGTCGGTCGGCAACTCCAGCGTCAGCGCGCCGACGAAGGGCCGTCGGTCCGCCGATTCCGCCCATTCGGCTGGCAGCCCCGGCAAGCAGAACTCGTCGTAGGCCTGGACCTCCAGCGATCCAGGTTGAGTCGAGGGTCCGGTCGCCTCCGGCAGGCCCAGTGCACGGCGTTGGACGTTTGCCGCCTCGTTCGTTATGTGCGAATACAGGAACCCAGATGGCAAGACCTGCGGCGGGAAGAAGTGCAGCGCAGCCAGCGGAATGCCGTAATGCTCCGCGACGTTGGCGGCAAGGCCCTGCTCGTTCATGCCCGCCAACAGCAGGTCGGCCCCTTTTGCCAGCGGCGTCAGCGTCGCGCTCTTCTGCGCCCAGACCTGGGTAACATCCTCAAGAACTTTGGGCACCGCGCCTATCGGATTCTGAACATTGCGAATGAAATCCGCGGCCGCATTGATGTGCCCTCGCATCTCTGGGCCGTAGGCGACCGCGGCAAGCCCCGCCGACTCGACGAGGCCGAGCAGGTCGGGCGTGACCGCCATGCGCACGTCGTGACCTCTGCGCAGCAGCTCCCGACCGACGGCAGCCACAGGCTCCACATCGCCCCGACTTCCATAGCCGGCCAGCACAAATTTCATCGGCGAAACCTAACTCGCGGTGATGCCTACCGTTTGCAGGCTATTCGATGCTCCGACTGGGTCTTCCCGGGCGATGTTCAATCCCCGGATCACAATTGCGGCGCGCACTGCCGTCGTGGGCGCTCGCGGGCCGTTGGACCCTATGAGCCCCTCACCTGAAGTGCTTCGATCGATCGGGCAGTAGTGGTTGAGGAGATGTCATGAAGGTCATCGGTTTCGAGCAGCACTACAAGCTTCCGGCGATATCCGAAGCGAACCCAAACGAAGCATTCAAGTTCGGAATCGACATGCTGAAGAAGGCGGGCTGAGCTACGCGAGACCGAGTCCGACGCCGACTTGAACCGTGCCTTCCATGACGCCGAACAACGACGCGTTATGGGCCAGCCCTACACCAAGGACGACTACTTTCGCAACCGCGGCGAAGACAACGCGTGAGATTGTGATACGCCCGCGCTGCGGTCAGCATCACGGGGACGACCAAATCCGCACTGCACGTGAGCTGCACAACCTGATCATCATTGATTGGCTTCTGTAACAGGGCATTACGCTGCATGAGCGGGCGCTGTGTCAGCGTGCCGAATTCGCCGATCGTTGTCGAGCGAGTCGCCCGCACCAGCGAGTAGAGCAGTCGGCCGGCTTCCGGTGTCACAGGGATGTAGAAAGCGCTAAGCGCGTCAGCGCGTTCCTGTGCGCTTGCCGAGGACAGCCGCTCGAACTCATCTCGCCGATCGCGCAACAGCGGCGTCTGCTCGCTGGCCTCTGTGTGCATGCGGTCAAGGGCTGTCGCGACTCGCGGGTCCTGCAGCATAGTGGCCAATGGGTCGAGGCTAGGCGGTGATCAACTTTCGGGTGTCCACGGGTGCCAGCGGGGAAGCCAGGCACGCACGTTACGCCGGTATGCCTCGTACTGGCTTCCGAACTGGCGGGCCAGCGTGGGTTCCTCGTACCAGTGAACGAATGAGGCTGCGATAATCCACACGACCGCCGCGTACAGCAGCAGGCCGAGACTGCCGAACAGCAACGCCTGACCAGTGAGGGCGAGCAGCAGCCCCACGTACATCGGGTTGCGAACGTAACGATTGAACCCGGTCACCACCAGCTGTGGGGGCGGAGCCAGCGGCATCGGCGTGCCGCCCGCCTTGGCGAACTGGGTGAAGGCATGTATCACCGGAATAAGCCCTGCCACGATCAGCAACACGCCAACGACCTGGACCACACGCCACGCCGCACTGGAACCGGCGATCTCCCAGTGGGTGATCAGCCAGGGGATGAGACCGATAAAGGTGCCCGGGGCTACTGCAAAGAACGCCGCCGTGCCGACTGCAGCCGTTGACCTGCGCATGGTCTGTGCATCTCCCGCGTGTCGGTCGCCATGCTCAGAGTAAGCCGAGGCCTCCCCACACCTGGATGCGCGGGGTGGCGCTTACGGTTCGGGTAGCCGTCTGAACCGCACGATGTCCCGCCACCAGGTGCTGTCGGCGTCCAGGAATCCGAACCTGTCGGCCTCAGCCAGCTCACGCAGCTTCTGCACGCTCACGCGGTCGGGGTCGGGAAAATTCTCGAAGAACACGAGCAGTCCCCCGGGCTTCAGGACGCGGGCGAGGGAGCAGATGCACGCGGGCCTGTCCGACACCTCGCCGAGCACCGCGGCCAGGTAGGCAACATCGAAAGAGCTGTCCGGGAAGGGAAGTCCCTGGCTTGCGTCCCCGGAGTGGAAGCTCACGTTGCGGTAACCCGCGCGATCGAGTTTACGTCGAGCCTTGTCGAGCATTTCGGGCTGGATGTCAAACAACCTGAGCTGACCATCGGGCAGCCGGCGAGCGATCTCCAAGCTGAAAAATCCCGATCCCGGCCCGAGTTCCAAGACGCGTTCAGACCCAGTCAGCGCGAGACCATCGATGACGCGTACGGGATCGGCCAGCAGTCGGCGGCGGATCGGGTTGTCAATGAGAAACGCCAGTTGGTGCGGGAAAGGAAAGTGCGGGAACGCTTCAAACCATGTTTTCACCACGTCATCTCCTAACCTCTGTGCCGATCGCGGCCGCTGTCACTCCACGATGATCGGATCGCCAACGTGAACGGCGTCGAAGTACCAAGCGGCGTTGTCCGGGCTGTCCGGGCCGACCCATGCGTTGCGCACGGCCTCGCCCGATTCGTTCTCCGCTATGACCAGGTGATGGCCTGCTGTGTCGAGACCCCCTGGAAGGAACTGAACCGTGCCCTGTCGTGCTCGATTCCGCGTCTGGCCCTCGGGCGTGAACTTGCTGAGTGCGCGAATCGATTCGGGTTCACGGCGTTTGGCAGCCGCCTCATATTCGGTCAGTGTCATCTTCCGCAGCGTCACCTTCTGCACGTCCTCGCCTTCGTATCAAAGCCAGCTTAGAAGCTCCCATCTGGTCAGCCGGTGAGTATCCGCGCGCCGGCGCCGGTGATGGCCACGGTGTCCTCGGCGTGGGCGGCGCGGCCGCCGGTGGCGTTGCGCAGTGGGTGGGCGCGGAACCCACGATGGGTGGTAATTCGGGAACGGCGAACTCGCGAACTCGCGCCGTGGCGGGCCAACACGTCCGCGGCGACCCGGTCGAGCTCGGCGGTCGGCATGCCGGGACGGGCGTGCGCGGCCACTGCGGGCAGCGCCTCGGCGACCACCGCACCGGCCGCCGCCATCCCGTCGATCTCGACGGCGGTCTTCAACTCGACCATCTGACCCGCCTTTTCGGCGAACTCTGGGCAGCCATTTCGCTTGCCCGATGCGGATCGGCGTGGTCGACCGCTCGGCGCGTGCGGTCCTGCGCGACTGCCTGGGCAAGTGCCGCGTGCACCTGGGCGGCCGCAATCAGGTTGCGTTGCGCCGTGCTTGACGCGGACGAGTCCTCGTCGAGCGCGATTCCCAGCAGCCGCAGCGCCTCGTTGCGGTGCTGCTCGACCCGGAGTCAACCTCGGCCATGGGGCGCCTCGCTGTCGTTCCTCGCGATAAATGTCGTCAGCAGCTCAAGGGTGCGGTCGGGTTCTTCAAGCAGCGGGCTATGTCCAACACCGGGCAACAACTCGACGGTGACATTGGGCACATCGGCGTACTCGGTGGTCGACGACGATCGCCATCGCCGGTCCTCGACCCCGAAAATCACCAACACCGGCAGCCTCAACTCACACAGTCGGTCGGGCAGACTGCGTTGCGCAAGATAACTCATGGCTTGTTTCGGTGTGGTCGTGAATGCGCGATGATCCATACCTCGCACGTCGGCGACGATCCGCGTGGAAACGTCGACTTCGCGGCTGAACGCCGAGCTGAGGCCTTTGCGGATGGTGGACTCGGTCCGCAGTGCCCACAACAGCTGCCCGATCACCGGAACCGACACCAACGCACCGAGACCGCCCGGTCGAAGAAACGCATCCACGCTGGGCCCGGTGTCGATGAGCGCCAACCCGCGCACCAGGTCGCGTCGCTGCTCGGCGAGTGACGTCGCGACCAACCCCCCGGTGGAGTGTCCGACGACGGTAACCTGGTTCACGCCCAAAGTTATTAGAACGGAGCCGACCAGCCGTCCCTGCGCTGATATGGCGTAGCCGTCGGCGGGCTTGTCGGATCGGCCGTGTCCGAGCAAGTCGACACGGATGACCCGATAATCGACGGCCAGGCGCGGGACCAGAAGATCCCACCAGCTCGTCGAACCCGCGTAGCCGTGGATCAGCAGCAGCGTGGGCCCGCTCGGCGAACCGTTCTCGACGACATGGATGTTCTGGCCGTCGACGCTCAGCATGCGATCCCGCTCCTCGCCGATCGGTTCTTTCACGGGTGAGTCGTTCAACATTCGCTTCTCCTCGATCACTACACGCCCCACAACCAACTTCAACTTTGTGTATCCCTGACGGCGCCTCGCCGCGCAACGTGGGGCTGGACGGGTAAGTTGCCGCGGACACCCGCGCGAGACGAACGGTTTGCGCTGCCCGCCAAGCTGACAGTTTCCAACAGGTCGCACGGGTCGAGTTCAAAGCAGCCCGAGCAGTTGGAGGTCGGTGATGTACTTGACGATGATCGGTGCCGAGACGTGCGGGATGTCCTTGTCGGGGCCGATTTTTGCTTCCTGCACCGCTGAACGGAACCGGTTGGCCGGCGCGGATGAGCCGCGCGCCGGGTATTGGGGTTGTCGGTAGTTGTGCAGCAGCGGCAGCACTGAGTGCTGGCGCTGCTTTTCGGGTAGTCCGCGGATGGCGGTTTCAAACCGCTGATACCACTCGTTGTAGCTGGGAATCCGGGTGATCGAGTAGCCGGCGTCGATGAGCCAGTCGACGTATTCGTCGAGTCCGATGCCGTCGTCGTAAGGATTGGTCACGTGGTAGGTGTGAAACCCATCGCCCGCACGCTGGCCGAGGGTGGTGATCGCCTCGGCGATGAAGTCGACGGACATGCCGTCGTAGTGGGCCCGTTGCCGGTCGCCGTTCTGGTCGAGTTGGTAGAACGAGCCTGGGGCGATACCGGCGGCGCCCAAGCTGAGCATTAACCGGGTGAACCTGTCGGGCAGGTTGAGCTGGCCCAGGTATTTGGTGTCGGCCAGGATCATGTCGCAGCGGAACACGACGACCGGCAAGCCGCACCGGTCGCTGGCCTCGCGCAGCAGCACCTCGCTGGCCCATTTGCTGTTGGCGTAGCCATTGGCATAGCTGTCGTCGAGTTTGCGTGTCGGGCTGATCACCCGGATGTCAGCGTCTTCGGTGAAGGCCGACGGTTCGATCAGCAGCCCCACAGCCACTGTCGACAGGTAGGTATAGGGCTTTAACTTCGCGGTGATGCCCAGCCGGATGAGCTCGCCGGTCCCGACAACGTTGGGACCGAACAACTGGCTGTACGGCAAGACGTGGTTGACTAGGGCGGCGGGGTCGACGATCAGATCCACCGCTTCGGCCAGCCGCTGCCATGTTTCCTGATCCAGACCGAGGTTGGGTTCGCCTTTGTCGCCGGCGAGAACCTGCAGGTGCCCGGCGGCCAGTTCGCGGTAGTGGCGCAGCAGCTCCGGATCGCCGCGGTCAAAGGTCTTGTCCAGGCGTTCGGCGCCTGCGGCGTCGTCTTTAGCCCGCACCAGACAGATCAGCGTTCCGCCGAGGAGGGCCAACCGTTCCAGCCATTCCAGCGCCAGGAAGCGGCCCAGATAACCGGTGGCACCGGTCAACAGCACCGTGCGCGCCTGCGCGCTGGGTGCAGGCAGCGCCGCAGCGGTGCCCAGCGTCTGGGTGTCGATAAATTTGTCCAGCGCGAGGTCGGCCGCGTGGACTTCGGTAGCTGCTGCGGCAGCGGGTTGGCCGTGCACGCCGGCAAAAGTCGGCCGCTTGGAGCCCGCCCGCCGGTGTGTCTCAATGTAGTCGGCGAGACCTTGCAGATCGGTGGCCGGGCTGACGATCACACCCACCGGTACATCGATGTCGAAGATCTCGTGCAACAGGTTGGATAACGTCAACGCCGACAATGAGTCGCCACCCAGGTCGGTGAAGTGCGTGTTGGCCTGCAGATCGATACTCGCCGCGCCCAACACAGCGCCAGCGGCGCGGCTGACGGTTTCCAGCACCGGTCGGTCGGCGGCACCATCATGCAGCGTGCGCAGCTGGTTGGCTTGATCTTCGGCCAGCTCGGTGTACAGCTGCTCCAGCCGCGGGCCGTAGCGCTGCTTGAGCCTGGTTTGCACCGGCTTGCCGATGTCGGTCAACAGCCCGTTCTCCACAGTGAACGGCGTTGTCTCGATGACGAAGTCGCGAGGAATCTCGTAGGACTGCAGGCCGGCGGCCTTTGCGACATCCTGCAGCGACTTGCTGATCAGCGGCTTGAGCGATGGCACGCCATGACGCTTCAACGCATCCTCGGTGGGCGCGACAACGGCCAGCGGGTAGGAGCGTGCGCTGTTGGCGTAGATGTAGATCTGGCGCACCAGCGGGCTGTCACCGAATACCGCCTCCAGCTTCGAGACGGCGACGAATTCGCCCTGCGAGAGTTTCACGACACTGTTGCGGCGGTCAATGTAGGTGAGCTGATCGGGGCCCACCTCGGCCATGATGTCGCCGGTCAGGTAGTAGCCGTCGGGATCGAAAACCTCGGCGGTGAGCTGTGGTCGCTGGTAGTAGCCGGAGAACTGGCTTACCGATTTGACGGCAAGTTCGCCGCGCGGGAAGGGCCGATCGGTGCCGAAGTAGCCCAGCTCGGGAACGTCGACCAGCTTGTAGCCGATCACCGGCGGGCGTTGCACCCGACCGTCAACCAGCAGCATCACCGATTCGGTGGAGCCGAAGGTTTCGACCAGATGCATATCGATGAAGGATTCGACCCATGATTTCAATTCCGGCGAGATCGGCGCGGAACCCGTCGACGCCGCGACGTAACGTCCGCCAAGCAAGTTCTGGCGTTGGTCGGCCATCACCTGGGCGTGGACCGTCGCGCGGTCTCCGCCTTCGGCAGACCGCCGGTCCACCTCGCGCTGGAACTCCTCGAACAGCATCTCCCAGACCCGCGGCACGAAATTCAACTGAGTGGGCCGCACCAACGCGAGGTCTTCGAAAAACGTCGAAAGATCGCGCCGGGCCACAAAGTACGCCGTGCCACCGGCGCCGAGCGTGCCGTACAGCATCGCACGCCCGACAACATGGCTCATCGGCCTGAAGTTCAGCGTGATAGACGGCACAACGCGGTTCTGCTGCAACCCGGCGGGCGCCGAACCACGCCACGACATGGCGACCAAGTGTTCGCGATACATCGCGCCCTTCGGTGTCCCGGTGCTGCCCGAGGTGTACATCACCGTGGCCACCGGGTCGTCCTCCCCGGAGCCGACCGTCGGCGCGGGCCCCGCCTTGCCGCGTTCCAGCACGTCAGCCAACGCTTCCACGACCACCGGGCCGCCCGTCTCCGCCAACCGCGCCCGTGCCGCATCGAGAGCCTCGCGATGGTCGTCGACCTGCCGGTGGTAGTCAAAGACGACCAGCCGCGCAGGCACGTGCCCGGTCAGCACCAGCCCGACGGCCACGGACAGGTAGTCGACGCTCGAGGCGATCACGGCCGGCTCGGTTTCGGCGACGATCGGCCCCAGCGCGGCGACCGCCGCGCTGGCCTGCAGCGGCACCGACACCGCGCCAAGCAAGACCAACGCCACATCGATCGTCGTGTAGTCAACACTGGTGAAACCCAAAATGCAGACCCGGTCGCCGGGCTCTACCGGATCCCCCGCCAAGGCGCCCGCCACCGCACCCACCCGCTCAGCCATCTGCCGGTAGGTGATGGTCTCGAACCAGGGCGACAACTCCACCGACGTCCGACCGGTGGCCGGGTCCTCGACGAAGCGGCTCGCACGTTGGCCGAGCGCGGCGCGCTCCGCATAGCCCTCCATCACCGTTCGCACGATCTCGGGTAGCCGTAACTCCGCCCGGTCGACCATTTCGCTGACGGCCGGGCTTGGCCGGGCATCGGCGAACTGCTGGTCTGTGGCGTACAAGTCGGCGATGCGGCGCGCCGTCCGCTCTTCTCGGGTATCGGTCGACATACCTATTCACTCCTGCGGACCTGTTTGAAATCGATGGTGTTGGTCGCGATCGCCTTTCCTTACCACCGCGATCATCCGATCATATTGTAGGATGATTTGGATCGGCAGCTTCAAGTGTTCCTAAGGTGATTGCGGACACTGCTAACGGCATTAGATCGACCGAGCGGAGGAGGGCAGGTGATCGAGGGGCCCACCGCCCACGCCGAGCGGGCCGATTACTCGCGCAGGGCCAGCTGCGGCGGTGAGCTCACCGGCACGCAGCGGGCGGTGACAGCTCTGCGTGAAGGCATCCGTGCCGGCCGCTACGTCCCTGGTCAGCGGCTGGTGGAGGCCGACCTTGCCGCAGAAATTGGCGTCGGGCGCAACTCGCTGCGCGAGGCATTCTCCCGCCTGGCCAGCGAGGGTCTGGTGCTAATTGAGCCGCATCGTGGTGCGTCGATCCGCCGGCGGACCCGTGCGGAGGTGGCCCAACTCTATGACATCGGCGAGGTCCTCGAAGGACTGGCCGCTCGCCTGGCGGCAATCAACATCACGCGGCCCGGCAACGCCGAGTTGCTGTCGGCGGCAATCGATCGGCTGCGAACGACCGCATCTGGCGGCGGCGCCAATCAGCGAATCGATGAGGCCGCGCGATTTCATGAAGCGATCCTGGCCATCGCCGACAATGCGCGGCTGACGGAGTTGGTCGCTAACTTCCACATCCTGACCTTCAGCTTCCAGCTGCGTCATGCCCAACTCACCGGTTCGGAAGCCATCAGCGACAGCTCGCTGGCTGAGCACCTCGCGGTGGTCGAAGCGATCAGGCGCGGCAACCCGCAGCAGGCGGAAACCGCCATGCGCGCCCACGTGCGCAGCGCAAAAGAGCGGGTGCTGGTCCTGCCCGACACCGCGTTCGGCTGACTCTTCATCCCGCGTGTCCATCCCGTGACTTCATCGCGGCTTGGGCCGCCAGCATCCCCGTCATCATGGAGCCGCTAAATCCCCCGGAACCGCCGTAGCTCGACGCCAGCCACAACCCCGGGACACTGGTCGCGACGCCCCTCTCCGAGCCGAGGGTTGGCCGACCCCTAGGTGGCTCCGGCGCAAAGCCGTAGATCGCCCCGTCGGGCGTATTCAGGAAACGGCGCATCGTGGTTGCGGTCGCCATTTCCCGCTGGTCGACCGCCCCGCCGAAACCGGGGAAATAGCGGTCGATTTCGCCCACGATCGCGTCGAGCCACCTGTCGCGTTTGCCCCGATAAGCCGCATCGTCCAAGCCATCCCAGTTCGTCACGCGATCGACGCCGACGACCGAGACAAGATGAGGCCCGTCCGGATTGAGCCCACTGTCGATGGCGCTGTAGTCGACCACGGCCATCGTGGGCATATGGGTCCCCGGGTCATCGGCAAGGAGTGCGGCGCAGCGCGCAAAGTCTGAAAGAGAATTCACCCACTCCGGTATCAGCATGGTGGAGTACTGGGTGAAGCCCAACTCGCGTGGGGGCCGGCCGAGCCCGAGCGCGACCGAGAACAGCGATGTTGAGGGACGCCGCCCCGCGTAGCGGGCCGCGAAGCCCGGCCGCACCTGCGCCGGTAGCGCATCGGTGAGCACGTTAGGGGCGGCGTTGCCGAACAAAACCGGAGCATGTTCCACGACGCGGTCGCCTCCGTCCTGCGCGGTGTGGGCGACGCCAGCCGCGCGGCCTTCTCGGTCGAGGACGATCTCGGTCACCGTGCGGCCCGTGCGCACTGCGCCGCCTTCGGCCTCCACCACGCCGGCGAGGCTTCGGCTCAGCGCACCCGAGCCGCCCCGGATGTAGGTGCCGCCGTTGGCGAGATAGCCGCCCTGCGCGATCGCGTAGAACAGCCACCACAACCGGGCGGGATCGTCAGCGTAGTAGCCGAGGTTCGCAGCGAGGGCGATCTTGGGTCCCTCATCTGCGCCGAACAGGTGGTCAAGAACTTCGGAAAGGCTGAGGCGCATACCGCGCAACAACGGCCAAAGCTTCAGGGGAAGTACGGGCGCGTGCATGAACCACCACAAGCTGTCGTGATGCTCGCCGACCGTCGACAACGCTTCCCGGACGGCTCGCAGCTGCTCGAAGTATCGGCTGAAGGCCGATCGTTGGCGCGGGAAGCGGCCAGCCACCGCTGCCTCGGCGGCGTCGAAGCCGTGCGGCAGGACGAACGGCGGATCGTATAACCGGCCGCGCACCTCGTAGAAAGCCCCGACCGGCACGAATTCGAGGTCGTCGAGGATGCCGAGCGCCCGCAGGATGCGGGTCTTGGGATCCAGAGGGTCGCGTGGGTCTGCGGTTTCGTGAAGCGATGCCTCCACGGTCAGCGCTCCGTGCCGGTAAGTTGTGGCCGCCCCGCCGAATTCGGCGTTGCGCTCAAGAACCAGCACCCGGTACCCGGCCCTCGCGTACAACGCCGCCGCTGTCAACCCGCCGAGGCCCGAGCCGATCGTGATGGCATCGTACGTGTCGACCATTGTGGACACCCTTCGAGTCCGAAACCTGGTGTCAGATTTATCGTTCAACCACACCAATGCGCACCGATGCTCAATAGGGACCGAAGTCCCGAGCCCGAAGGGCCTTTTGTCCGTGGGGGGTCGGGCCGCAGCCTAGCGCGTGCCGTCGGCGCGAGCGCGGCTCAACGCCACTTGATGCCGCACCCGATCGACGGCCGCTGGTCGGGGTCGACCGGTCGCCCGGCGAGCACGGCGTCGACCGCAGCCCGCACGTCGGCGGCCGTCACCGGTCGGCCGTTCCCGGGGCGGGAGTCGTCGAGCTGGCCGCGGTAGACGAGTCGACGCTCGCCGTCGAAGACGAACGTGTCGGGCGTGCAGGCCGCCGAGAAGGCGCGGGCAATGTCCTGGGTCTCGTCGTAGAGGTACGGAAACGTCCAGCCGTGGCGGCCGGCCTCGGCGACCATCTGATCGGGTCCGTCCTGCGGGTAGGTGACGACGTCATTGCTGGAGATGCCGACCATCGGGACGCCCTGATCGGCGAGGTCCCGACCGAGCTTGGCGAGCCCAGCGGCGACGTGCTGGACATATGGGCAGTGGTTACAGATGAAGGTGACGACAAGCGCGGGACCCGTGAGCTCGTCGAGACTGACCGTGGCGCCGGTGGCGGGCTCGGGCAGCGTGAACGACGGCGCGGGAGTGCCGAGGGCGATCATAGTGGATTCTGTGGCCATGCCCGCCAGCGTAGCGTCCACCTTGGCGGCACCACTGAATCAGTTCTGGCGGTGGCTATCTCGTCGCAGCCGCACTACTCGACTGACTGCTGTTGCCGACGCCAGCACTGCCATCACAGCGAGAATCATCGCCGAGTCCGCAGACCCGACTGTGGTCAATAGCAGCGGCAGGCCGAAGCCGATGTAAGTCACTGCGTAGAACGCTCCGGTGAGGGCACCGCGCACGCGTTGCGGTGCTGCGGCTTCCAGATCAATCAAGCCCTCGCGTAGACAAAGGCCGGACGCGCACCCTAAAACCACCAGCAGTGACAGGCCCAACTCCACCTGCTCCGGGCCGGGCGCTGTTGCCGGCGCGGTCACCGCTGCACGCTGCGCCGTCACGACCGTGACGGCCGTCGCCACCACGACAATGGCGGCGGCGATCCCGAACTGAACAGCACCGATCGCCGCTGGCGTGTTGCGCCAGTTGCCACATTCGACCAGTTCACTGGCTTCCTCCCCCGAGGGTCTTTGCACCCCTACCGGCGAACGTCCGCTGCGATGAGCCCAGCCATTACGCCCCACGGCGCTGACCGGCTGAAAAGACGATGCCGCCTTGGGAGTTATTCCCAGTTGAGCTTCGTTAAGTTCTTCGGCTTCGCCGCTCAGTCAAGCCGCCCGAGGCGGGCGGGGCGGTGTGTTTCAGCAGATCGGCGGCGCTGGCAAGGCTTTCGGCGGGTTTGGTCATCTGGGCGGCGACCTCGCGGGCTCGATCTCTAGCGACGCCGATGGTCCGGTTGCCTCCGGCAAGCCCAGTGCGGGCCTCAAGTGCCGCGCAGTGGTCACGGTAGAGGGCGATTTTGATCACATCCGCCCGGCGACGCTCGCAGGTAAGCCACACCAATTGAGAAACTTCCTCAAAGGTTTAAGGTAAAGCACGGTCTTTTTGGCGAGCACGGAGCGGTTTTTGTGAACACGGAGCGATTCGACGTCATCATCGTCGGCGCCGGATTCGGCGGCATCGGCGCCGCGATCCAGCTCAAGCGGCTCGGTTACCACAACGTCGTCATCCTCGAACGGGAGGCTGACCTGGGCGGAACCTGGTATGTCAACCGCTACCCGGGCCTGGCCGTCGACGTCCCGTCGACCACCTACTCGTACTGGTTCGAGCCCAATCCGTACTGGTCACGGCTGTTCGCGCCGGGCGAGGAGCTCAAACACTACGCCGAACACGTCGCCGACAAGTACGGCGTGCGCCGCTACATGCGGTTCAACACGACCGTCGAAGGCGCCCGCTGGGACGAGGACGCCCAGCTGTGGCGGGTGGCGCTGGCCGGCGGCGAAACCCTGACGGCACGCTTCCTTATCACCGCGACCGGTTTCCTGTCCCAACCGCACACTCCGGATGTCCCAGGTATCGCCAGCTTCGACGGCAAGGTGATCCACACCACGGCGTGGGACGACAGCTACGACTTCGCGGGTCGCCGGGTGGGCATCATCGGCACCGGCGCGACGGCGGTGCAGCTGGTTCCCGAGCTGGCCAAACCGATCGGCGACCTAACGGTCTACCAACGCACCGCGATCCACGTGGTGCCCAAGATCGACTTCGCCATCCCGGAGTGGCTGCAGCACGTGTTCGCCCGGGTACCCCTGGTGCACCGCGCCTTCCGGTTGGTGACCGACACCCTCTTCGAGCTGATGACGGTGACCGGCGTGCTGCACTACCGACAGTTCCGGCGGTTGAACATCGCCGCCGCGGATCTGGCCAAGATCAACCGGTTCATCTCGGTCCGCGACAAGGAGCTGCGACGCAAGCTGACTCCCGACTACGATTTCGGCTGCAAGCGGCCCACCTGGTCCAACAGCTACTACCGCACCTTCACCAAACCGCACGTGCACCTGGAGACCAATCCGATCGAGCGGATCGAGCCCGACGGCATCGTCACCGCCGACGGCCACAAGACCGTCATCGACACCCTGGTGCTGGCCACCGGCTTTGACCTGTGGGACGCCAACTTCCCGGCCATCGAGGTGATCGGCCGCCAAGGCCGCAACTTGGGAAAGTGGTGGCGCGACAACAGGTTCCAGGCCTACCAGGGCGTATCGATTCCGTACTTCCCCAACTACTTGAGCCTGGCCAGCCCGTACGCCTTTTCCGGGCTGTCCTTCTTCAACACCATGGAATACCAGATGCGGCACATGGACCGGCTCTTCAGCGAGGTAAAGCGAAAGGGCGCAACGACGTTCGAGGTGACCGAAGAGGCCAATTCCCGTTTCCTTGATCGGATGACCCGACTGCTGGACGACTCAGTGTTTTATCGCGGCGACTGTGCCACGTCGCGGTCGTACTATTTCAACCACAGCGGTGAAGCATCGCTGCTGCGGCCGACGTCGACACGAAACGCTGTGCGGGAAGGCTCGACTTTCCCGCTCAGCGACTACACGATCGCCTGACCGGGTTTAAGGTGACGAGGCGACGCGCGAACTCAGGCTGTTAACGGAGCTTGTTAGCAGCGAATGTCGCGGCCTCGTTTGTCATCCCGGACTGAATATAAGAAACGTGCGCCATTATGTTGCCGCCACCGGAGCATATTGGATCGTCGGGAGCGCACAAGCTAATGGTCTTGGGGCCGTACAGCGGGCTGATTGTCGGCAGCGGCTGACCGCCCCACAACATGCTCGAGAATCCACTGGACGGCTCGCCGAAAAGGGCGACAGCGGCGACATGATCAGCGACCGGTGCCGGCATCGCTGAAGTGGCCAAATCGATCACTGTCGAGCCCTGAGAATATCCACCAAGCACAATCCTGCTGTTCGGGCAGCTGGCGACGGTGTCCTGGATGTGAGCACTCGCATCATCCGAACCGGCTGACGCGCTCCCGTGGTAATCGTCGTTCGCTGGGTAGTTAACCGCGTAGGCCCCGACAGACCGCCCACCAACCTGCGAGGTAAGCGAGTCGACAAACGCCTGGCCGACGTCGCCGAGACCAGGGTCCTGATGGGTGCCGCGAGCAAAAACCACCGCGACGTCGGAGCATGGGTCAGCAGAAGCGGCAGGACTGGCGATGGGCACGCTCAGCAGCGTCCACGTCGTCACAACCAGCACACCGGCGATGCGAGCAAGGCTGCGTGCACTCATATCCGAATCCTGACATACGGCCGGCGGCGCTGCCCGGCTGGTCGGCACCAGCGGGGACGGCGGTAATGGAGACGACGGCCTAATGCTCGCCGCCGCGGGCGATCCGATCAGCACGCCAGCACGACGCCCGCATGGGGACGTCGATCGCGTCGGCCCCGGGGAAACGCGCCTCTAAGGCAGCGCGTGCTTCAGCCAGCCTCCGCGCACGGTCATCCGGAGACGCGACGATAACACGGCTGTAGGTGCCCATCATCGCGACGACGTCCTCGACTGGCATCGTCCGCACGAATCTGAACGTCTCGCATGCAATGTTGTGGAAGATCTGCGGCTCCGGGAGAACGAAGTCCAGGCGTCGCCGGAATCGGTCGGCCGATTCCGCCTCCGACGTGTCCTGGCCGGGCAGCCGGTCGAGGTTACGCACCCAGTCCACCTCGCGGTCTCGGCTCGTCCAGATCAGGCCGAGCCGGCCGCCGTCGCGCAGCACCCGAGCGATCTCCGGAACGGCCCGTTCGCGATCCATCCAGTGCCACGCCGACGAGACGAACACCGCGTCCGCGGCAGCGTCGGGAAGCGGAATCGACTCGCCACGGCCCTCGACAACACGGACTCCCGGGGATCGCGCCGCCAGCACCTTCCGCATCCGTGCGTCGGGCTCGACAGCAATGACCTGCGCCGCTCTGTCCACCAGCGTGCGGGTGAACAGTCCGGTGCCCGCGCCCACGTCGACGGCCACCTCGCAACCGGGTGGCACCAGCCAGTCCAGCGCCCGCTGGGGGGCCTGCGGCCGCAACGCGTCATAGTCCTCGGCGATTGATCCGAAGGACATCGCTCGCTCTTGACGATCGGTCACAGCCGCCACGGTAGTCCCGCACGGAGCGGCGCGCCGGGACAGAAGTCCGCCATCTTGCTGCCTCATTTCGGTCGGATGTCCAGCGAGTAACGCCACCTCGTCTGTCAGGTGGAATGGACATTGTTGGCCTGCAGTCGGATTGGTGAAATCCGAGATTTCTGGGCCGCGCTTTCCCTAAAGTCGGTCGTACCGGTCCTGTGACGCGCCCGATCGTCTGACCTGTGCGTTAGTGCGTCCCCGGTGAGAAGTGTGGTTTCGGTGTTGAGGGAAGGACACTCGGGGGATGAGCTTTTTGGTGTCGCCACCAGAAATCATTTCATCGTTGCTGTATGCAGGCGCGGGCTCGGGACCGATGCTGGCCGCTTCCGCGGCTTGGGATGACCTGGCCACCGAATTGGGTTCAGCGGCGCAGTCGTTTTCCTCGGTCACCTCCGGGTTGGCTGCTGAGGCCTGGCATGGACCGGCCTCAGCGGCGATGCTGTCAACCGCGGCGCAATACAGCGGGGTGTTATCCGCGGCAGCCACTCAAGCGCAAACAGCTGCTGCCCAAGCCCAAACAGTAGCCAGTGAGTTCGAGTCCGCCCTAGCCGCCACGGTGCATCCCGCGTTGGTGGTCGCCAACCGAAATCAGCTGGTGCAGTTGGTGGTCTCGAATCTGTTCGGGCAAAACGCACCCGCGATCGCCGCCACCGAATCCGAGTACGAGCAAATGTGGGCACAAGATGTGTCCGCGATGGTCGGCTACCACGGTGGTGTCTCCGCAGCGGCAGCACAATTGTCGTCTTGGCCAACGGCGGTACAGGGCCTGCCGGCGCAGGCATCCGCCGCGATCGCCAGCAGCCCGGTCGGCTCGGCGCTAAGCTCACTGAACTCCGCGGCCAGCAGCCCCCTCGGAGGCGTGCTCGGGACTATCGAACACGACTTCATCAACGTGATCAACGCACCCACCGAGTTGCTGCTGGGGCGTCAGCTGATCGCCACTGGGCCGCAGGCGACCGGCGGCAGCGCGACGGTGAACGGCCAGACAGCAACCGCTCCGCTGACGATAGTCGACGGCACCGAGCCGGTGGTGAACGCCTCCGTTGGCAGCGGGTCCGCCCAGCCCCTATTGGTTGACACCGGATCCGCGGGTCTTGTTATCCCATTCACAGACGTCGGGGGATTATTAGGAGTACTCCAGCTCGGCATACCCCGCGGATTTGGTCTTGGCGGTTACAGCGGGGGATTGGACTATCTGTACGCCACGTATAACGCGCCGGTGAATTTCGGGGGTGGACTCGTCACCTCGTCGACCCCGGTTGATGTCGAATTCTTCGCTTGGCCGACATCCATCCAGTCCGCGATGAACAACGGCTTAACGTTCCAGTCCTTTTTCGCTTCCGACGGTGTGACCGGCGTTCTGGGTGTCGGACCGAATGCGGGGGGCCCAGGGCCCAGCATTCCGACCGAGGCGTTGCCGGCCCCCTACAACCAGGGTCTGCTTATCAACGAAGTCGCGGCCTCGCCTTATCTGCAGTTCGGTGCCGCGCCGACAGGCCTGACTCCCATAGCCACGCTGACCGGATCGCCGATTACCACCCTGGAAGTAAGCGTCAATGGCGGGGCTCAACAAGCCGTTTCCTCGATAGTCGATTCTGGTGGTGTCGAGGGAACCATCCCGTCAAGCCTTAATGTGGCACCGGGATCAGTCGTTAGCGTCTACGCCCCCGGCGATCCGACTGCGCTGTACTCGTACACCTACGACGGGACTTACTTCCCGACGGCGATCTCGAGTGGATTGATGAATACCGGGGCTCTGCCCTTCCTCGAGAACCCGGCGTACATCAACTATGGCGCGGATACGACAACCTTCTACGAAGCGTGACGCGAAGCGCCCGGTTGCCGGTAACTCGTCTATTTGTCGGCACGGGGCACCACGCATCCAACGCCGGCCAGCAAGCTGAACGCGGGGCGGCGCGGGGTTCGGCGGCACTTGCCCTTGTAGTAGCGGTCTTTGCGATGGTGGCGGCCACTATTGCGCTGGCCCGCGGTCAGGCGCCCGAAGCGAGCAGTTTGCTGACGCAGCAGCCGCCGTCCCCGTCGTGGGATGAATCCCCGATGGCGGCCGCCGGGCTGGCAAGCAGCAATAGGGCATAGAGTCCGGAGTATGCAGGTACTTCGGCCGGTGCTGGGTCGACCTCGTCGACCAGGAAAGGACGCTGGCGGGGCGGTTTCCTGCTCTGGATGATGATCAGCACGAGAGGTATTGCGGCACAGAGGTTTCCGAGTGGAGGCCTAACCTCGGAAACGATTATCAAAAGAAATGCAGGGAAGGCGTCACAATCGTGAAAACCATTGGCCTGGAAGAACACTTCGTTACGCCCGACGTGTTGCAGGCGTGGCAACGTCTCGACCCGCAATGGCAGAATCCGGCGGGGCTATCCGCCCGAGACGACATCGCGCGCCGCCTCGTCGAGTTAGACGCCGAGCGCCTCGCCGCAATGGAGGACACCGGGCTCGACGTTCAAGTGCTCTCCCTGACCAGCCCCGGTGTTCAAAACGAGGCTCCCAAGGATGCGGTGACGCTGCAGATCACCTGCAACGACCTGGTGGCAGACGCGGTGCGTGCGCACCCGAACCATCTGCAGGGCTTCGCGACGCTGGCTACGACCGATCCGGTCAAAGCCGCCCGCGAGTTGGAACGAGCGGTAACAACATTGGGACTCAACGGAGCGATGATCTTCCCCCGCAGCCGTGGGCGCAGTCTAGAACACCGCGACTTCTGGCCGATCTTCGAGGCCGCGGCTGCCCTCAACGCGCCCCTCTACCTACACCCGCAGGTGCCGCCACCGCCGGTACAGGCCGCCTATTACAGCGGCTTCGATGACACGGTCAATGCCGGCTTGGCCACCTACGGTATTGGTTGGCACTACGACGTGGGTGTCGCGCTGCTGCGCTTGATCCTCGCCGGCGTCTTCGACCAGTTTCCCAATCTCGAAGTGGTAGTCGGTCATTGGGGCGAGATGGTGCTGTTTTACCTCGACAGGGTCGACAACTTGGCCGCAGCCGCCGAACTGGCACGCCCGATCTCTGAATACTTCCGCACCAACGTGCTCGTCACGCCAAGTGGCATCTTCAGCCAGCGGTATCTGCGCTGGGCACTTGAGGTCATCGGAGTCGACCGCATCCTTTTCTCCACGGACTATCCCTACCGGTTCGCCCCTCATGGCGGCGCGCGCCGCTTTCTGGAGGAGGCAGATCTGACTGAGCTCGAGCGCGAGAAAATCGCGTCTGGAAATTGGGACCGAATCTGCACCGGCATCCGGCGCTGATCGCGCCAAATCGTTGCGGCCACGTACTGCAGCGATTCGTGTGGCCGTGCAACGCGCCCAAGAGCGCCAAATTCTGACGTCGTTCATCAACGAGGTGCTCGCACCAGCCAGCAGTCGATGACTGACGATCCACGTCAATTTCGCGAGCCGGTTAGCCAAAGTTGGCCGGGCGCGACTGTGGCGCCGACACGGTCACCGATAACGCTGGCCCGGCAATCAGTCCCCCGGTGGGGGAGCGGTGCCGTTGAACCCGTGCACGACGGACGGCCCGACGTCGAACCGCCCTTGGGACGCCGAGGCGCCGGGTATCGCGGCGGAAAAGTTGACGGGCCGCCGAGGCGGCGGCCCGACGGTCTGTTCCGACAAGTCCTCGCTGCGACACTGCGCGAATATCTTATGGGCAAGTACTGTGATCGCATTGCGGCGAAATATGCTGCGACACAACATGATATCGAGAACGACGTGGGCTACCGGTAACCCGCTGTATTCGATTGCGTCGTATTCGCTTTCTGAGGCAGGTGAGCGGTGGGTGGTGGCCAGCCGGCTCAGAGCAGGGGAAGCGGCTGAGATCCGGGCCAACACTGGAGACCATTGGCTAGGCACGATGGGACCTTCGTCAGTATTGGCCGTCCCGCCGCGCCGAATAGCGTCAACGACGGTCGACACCCACTACGAAAGGATTCGACATGGCCCAAACTACTAAGTCATCTCGTTCGACCGACCTGCTCGACGAGATACGTGAATCGGCTAAGGCCGGCCAGCACGCTGCAGCTGAGGCACTGCGGACATTCCGCCAGACGCTCGATGAGGCAATTCCGGAGGCGGTCCAACCGCTACGCACGAAGATCGTCGACGCCGCGATCGAACTGGCCGACCAGCTCGCCGCCGCCCAATACCAGTTCAACCGCAAGCTGGTACGGACTGCAGACCGGGCGCTGAGCAAATCTGACGGCGAATAGAAGTAAACATTAGCCGATTGGGGTTCTTGCGCGAGACAACCGGCTCTGCCGTACGCCGACCGGGGTGTGGCACGGCCGGGTGATCATCTCCCAGAAGCCTGCATTCTGATCGACCGAGTCCAAGTTCACCGCCGAATAGCGGGGGATGGGGTCGAAATCGGGCTCAAGAATGACCCTGCTGGCAATTCCGCGGATGATCGTCGTGCACGGTGCGACCAGTGCGCGTCGAAGCCGGGATCGCCACGTCACGAGACAGCACAACGACTGGGCGCCTGCCGATCTCAGCCATCTCGCACCACCAGACCTCCCCGCGTGCCGGAAATGCTCTCACGAGGCGCCGGCCGCCCGCCGCCACGACGCCAGGTCGCCCCACTCGTCGGGTTCATCAGCCGGATGTTCGTCATAGGCGGCGTAGCTCGCATCTAGCTCGGCCGACCGATATCGAGCGAGCAATGCCGCCAGCGCCTCGTCGATGAGGGCCGCGTCGGTGATGCCTGAACGCAGGCTTCGCGCGCTGGCCAAAGCTCGGCGTCCACAGTGGTGCTCAACCGTATGCGGTTCATGCCATCATCATGGCACTGTGGCGCCTCGAGCGATCGTGGCCGCAACCGGCAGATTGTCTTACAATTTGTCGTACACTCGCTTCATAGCTGACACCATCACCTTCCGACCCGATGCGGATGCATCCCGGGCGCTTGCTGTCTTGACTAGGGACGGGACACCTATATCTACGGCGGTTCGGGCGGCCCTCATCGAGGCCGCAAGCCGAAAGGCTGCCGCGGCGATTCGCGCTGAGGCGGAGGAGCTCGCGGCGGACGAGGCAGACCGCGCTGAGACCGTGCAGGTGCTTCGCGACATGGAGACACTGCGTGCGTGGTGAGGTCTTCCGGCTCCACGCTCCACGCCGCAGCCACGGCCACGAGCAGTCCAGCTCGCGATACGCCGTCGTGGTCCAATTCGACCAGCTGCCACTGTCGGCATGGCTGGTAGCGCCGACATCCACTTCAGCCCGAGCCGCAAGCTTTCGGCCTGAGGTCGAGATCGATGGCCGCGTCACGCGGGTGCTGGCTGAACAAATCGCGCCGGTCGATCGCGGTCGACTCGGCAACAGCGTGGGTCATCTCAGCTTCGAAGAGATGCGCCGCGTTGACGCGGCCCTGCGGATTGTGCTGGACCTATAGCGCTCAGGTTGGGGCGACAAGCTTTTCGGGGCCGGATCCGGCGCGGCCGTTCCGGACACCGACAACGTCGGCGCGTATGGGATCGCCCGCTGTGGTTCCGTGGGAATGGTTAACGCAGCCGTTTACACGGTTGTATACCTCCTTCATGCTGCGGGTGAGCGATGAGACACGCGAACGGATTCTGCGGATCGGGCGTGAGGAGTTCGGCGGCGCTTCGGCTGATGAAACGATTCGCCGGCTCATCGATGAGCACTGGAGGGCGACCGCTGTTGCGGCGGTGCGCCGCTACCGCGAGGGCGATCCAGAAGGCTGGGCGAACTCCATCGCCGAGGCCGAGGAGTGGGAGGGTGTCGAGGCGCCGCTTGCCGATGAGCAGGCGCAGTGAGGCAGCTGCCGCGCGTCGATCCTGGGCAGGTGTGGTTTGTGGACTTTCGTGTGCGCGGGCGGGAACAGGGCAAGGACCGTCCCGCGCTTGTGGTCTCGTCGCGCTTCCACCTGGACCTGACGATGGGGCAGCTGATTTGCGTGCTGCCTTTGACGAGCGTCGAACGGGCCGGATGGGTGCATCGGGTGCACGTCGCTTCAGGTGGCGGCTGGGTAGTCACCGAGCAGATCCGCACAGTTTCTGTCGAGCGGTTCCGCCGATACGCACCGGAAATACGGCTATCCACCGCGGAGCTGAGCGAGATGCGGCACGTACTAACGCAAATGCTAATCGTCTAAACCCGGGCCGGGTTGATCACGATAACTCCGCGGCGTGCGCGCCGAAGCAATCCGCTCACAACAGTTTGGACAGAAATTCCTGGGTGCGTTTGTGTTTCGGGTTTTTCAGCAGCTCATCGGGGGCACCGCTTTCCACGATCACACCCTCGTCCAGGAATGCCAGTTGATCGGCCACTTCGCGAGCGAACCCCATCTCGTGCGTAACCACCACCATTGTCATCCCATCGCGCGCGAGTTTCTTCATCACGGCGAGCACTTCGCCGACGGTTTCTGGGTCCAGGGCCGAGGTCGGCTCGTCGAACAACATCAGCTTGGGGCTCATCGCCAGCGCGCGGGCAATGGCAACCCGCTGTTGCTGGCCGCCGGATAGCTGTGCTGGGTATACGTCGCCTTTGGCGGACAGGCCCACCTGATCAAGCAGCTCGCGGGCTCGTGCCAGCGCGGTGTCCTTCTTGATGCGTTTTACATGGATCGGCGCCTCGATGATGTTCTCCAGCGCCGTGCGGTGTGGGAAAAGGTTGAAATACTGGAACACCATGCCCACATTGCACCGCTGTCTGGCGACCTCGCGGGGGCGCAGTTCGTGCAGCTTGCCCCGAACCTCGCGGTATCCGACGAGCTCACCGTCGACATAGAGCCGGCCGGCGCTGATCGAGTCCAGGTGGTTGATACAGCGCAGCATCGTGGACTTACCCGATCCCGAAGGACCGAAGATGCACAACACCTCGCCCCTGCCTACCTCGAAGGTCACCCCTTTGAGCACCGCTAACCCACCGAAGTCTTTGCACACTCGTTCGGCGCGCACCATCGGCGTGCGGGCCCGTGCGGCAGTGCTCGGTTCGGCGTTCATGGATGCGGCCCGCCGAGGCGCGCCAGCGCCAGCGCCTCGAGTTGCCGGGAGGTCAGCTTGCGCGACGCCCCATGAGAGAAATGGCGCTCCAAGTAGTGCTGGCCGATCATGAGCACGCTGGTGACAGCCAGGTACCAGGTCGCGGCCACCAGCAGCAGCGGGATGGGCGCGAAGATGACTCCGGAGATGTCACGGGCACGTCCGTACAACTCCAGGCTGTAGGGCACGGCGGTGACCAGCGAGGTAGTCTTCAGCATGCTGATGACCTCGTTACCGGTCGGCGGGATGATCACCCGCATGGCCTGCGGAAATACCGTGCGCCGCATGGTCATCCACCACGACATCCCCAGCGCGAACGACGCCTCGAACTGCCCTTCGGGGACCGAGCTGATGCCGGTGCGGATGATCTCGGCCATGTAGGCCGCTTCGTTTAGTCCCAGGCCGATGCATGCCAGGATGAAGCTGATCGACAAACCCTGCAGACTGAAGCTGAAGAACGACGGCCCGAAGGGCACCCCGATCCGGATGTTGTTGTATAGCGTGGGGAACAGTCCCCAGAAGACCAACTGCACGTAAACCGGCGTCCCGCGGAAGATCCACAGGTAGGCCCAGGAGACGGCCGCGAACACCGGGTTGGACGCCAGCCGCATCACTCCAAGAACGACACCGAGCACCAGAGCCAGCAGCATCGACAGCACGGTCAGCTGGACGGTGTTCCATGCCGCCTGCGAAATCCGCTTGTCAAAAAGGTATTTGGCGTACGTCGGCCAGCCATAGGCCTCGTTGGTAGCGGCGCCATAGACGAACAACACGACCAGGATGACGATGACGACCGCCGCTGTCCACCGCCACGGGTGGCGCAACGGCACAGCATGGATGGGTGCCGGTATGTCAGCAGTCATGTGAGTCCCGCCTGCACTCAGTTGACCGCACCGTTGATGACCGGTGCGGCGATCATTCCGGATTCCAGGCCCCAATGGTCGGCGATGGCCTGGTAGCGGCCGGTTTTGATGAGATGCTGCAGCGCTTGCAGCAGTGATTGGGTCAGCGGCGATCCTTTGACCACGGGCCAACCGTAGGGAGCGGTCTTGGAGTACCCACCGGCGGCCTCGAGCTTGCCGCGGGTTTGTTTGATCGCCCACAAGGTAACCGGATAGTCGGCCGCCATCGCATCGACCATCCCGAGGAGCAAGGCGTTGGTTGCGACGTCTTGGCGGTCGAACTTCACCTTCTCGATAGGGGGCTTGCCGGCTCGCACGCAGGCATCGCTCTTGGCCGGAATCTCTTGGGCGTCTTCGATCGTGGTGGATTGGACGCCCACCTTGTGGCCGCAGGCATCGTTGGGATCAATCGCCGTGCTCGCCCTCCGTGCCCACAGCGTGCCAGCCGAGAAGTAAGTAACGAAGTCGACCACCTTCTCGCGTTCTTTGGTGTCAGTGAAGGACGACATTCCGACGTTGTAGGTGCCGCCCCGGATGGATGGGATGATGTTCTCAAAGTCCGCTTCCCGGTAGTCCGCGGTGAGCCCGAGTGTCGACGCGACCGCATTCATCAGGTCGACATCGAAACCGACGATCTTTCCGCTCGAATCCTTGAACTCATTGGGCGCGTACGGGATGTTGACACCGACGACCAGCTTGCCCGACGACAAGATGTTCTTAGGCACAGTGGCCGCGATCTCGTCGACCTTCTCTGCTGCTGCCGCCGTGCTGGCCGTCGACAAGCCGGCGGCGTCGATGTTGGTCACGCATCCAGAGAGTGCCAGCACGCCCGCGAACACCCCCACGACGGACACGATCGTCTTCTTTTTCGCCATCACACATCAGTTATGAACATTAGGCGCCTTGCCTTCCGAAGTGGCTGAGCGACGCTATCCCAATGATTTGATGGCATGGAGCAGTTCGTGTAGGCGGGGTGCGTCGTCGCTGTGTGCGTAGGCGTCCAGCCAGTCGGTGAGTTTGGATATGAGCTCTGTAGGTATGGACAAACTCTGATACGCAATGGTCTGCAACACTGTATCGATCGCGGCGTATGACTCGCCCGAACCGATCGTGGCGTAGAGCTGGGCGCGATCGCTGTCGGCGAGCAGGGGGCTGATCGCATCAGCCAGTTCCCAGGCCAGGTCCGATTCGGCCCACTGGTTCACATTCTCATTTTCGTTGACCGGAGCAGTTCGCGCTGTGCAGGAATATGCGTGGAGAGACAGAGTTCGACCTACGCAGGCCATCGTTCCGCTGCGAACGAAGTCTTCCTGCGTGAACATCGTTTCAGCACAATGGATTTAATGGTTACGGGTACGGCTACATATTCGTTGCCGTCGTATTGCCGGACCAGTCGGGGAGGGGAGTGGTGACCAGACCCAGCAAGGCGAAGCCCTTGCGGGCAGTGGCTGGCGTCGTCGAACGGGCCATCACATGTCATCTTTGTTGCTATGCCGGTGGCTGTTCGGGCGTTGTCAACGATGTTCGCATTACTGCTGTTGGGAATTGCTGGTGTTGCTGCCGCGGGCACAGCGCCTGCTGAGCCGACTACCACAGAACTCGGCGAAAGGGCGGTGGGCTGGGACACCTACCGTCGATTGGATCGATTGCCGTATCTGAGCACCGACGCACAGACGGTGCAAGTGTCGAGCTTCGATCGAAGCGGCGGCAATTTCGACATCTCCACCGGTAACCAGAACGGCAGCGGTGGATGTTTGGCGTCCGGTGGTGCCGGCTGTGTCATCGCGGAGGACCACGGTGCCGGCGAGGTTGATTCGATCTGGTTCACCCGCGACGGCGGCAATGTGACCCGGATCGGAACGATCCGCATCGACCTGGATGGACAGACGGTGATAGACGCACCGTTGCAATCGTTGGTCGATGGTGTGCTGGGCGCGCCATTCGTGTGGCCTCTTGTGGCCAACGCTGCGCAGTCGCCGGGGGGAGATTACATCAAGATACCGATGCCGTACCGGCAGTCGATGCGGATCAGCGTCGCATCGAACTTGGAGTACTACCACGTCGACTATCGCCAGTTTTCGACCGCCGACGGCGTGACCACTTTCTCGCCCTCCGACCCCGCGCTCGATGTGCTCGCCACCCTCCGCGCCGCGGGCACCATCGACCCCAAACCGGCAGCACCCACAGCAGCGCATAACCATCGGGTCGTCGAGGTCCCCGCCGACGCTGGGGCGACGATCGCGGAATCGACCGGGTCGGGCATGATCTCGGCGCTCCGCCTGCAGCTACCAGAACCGACGGATGAACTGCTGACCGGGTTGCGGCTCCAGGTCGAGTTCGACGGCCGAACCATGGTCGACTCGCCACTTGGGGAATTCTTCGGCGCCGGACTGGGCACTGGCAACGTGCGATCGCTGATGTTCGCCACGATCCCACAACCCGGGGGATCGCTGTCGTTGTCCGAGTGGTGGCCAATGCCTTTCGCCCGCACAGCCCACATCACCCTCGTCAATACAACCGGCAATCCCGTAGCGGGGATCGACAGCGATGTCGTGACAACACCCGACCCCCAGTGGGCACCCGCGCTGGCCAGCGGCCGTGCTGGCTACTTCACCGCACGCTCGCATGCCGGACCAACGACTTTCGGTCAGGATTGGTTGTTCGCCGATGAAACTGGCCACGGCAAATTCGTCGGCGTCAGCCACACCATCAGGGGATCTCGGATCAAAACGTCGTTCATGGACGACTCTCCGTACTTTCTCGAAGGTGCCGAACGCGTGTACACAGATGGTTCCGCGTCGCCCCAGTGGTACGGCACCGGCACCGAGGACTTCTACGAGGGCGGCTGGTACTTCAACAGCGGCACCCGCTACAGCGCCCCTCTCACCGGCCAACCCGATCAACGCACGGCCACTGGCGGATGTGCAGACTACTGTGTCGCCGCCTATCGGCTCATGCTCGCCGACGCTGTGGACTACCACTCCGCAATTCGATTCGGCATTGAGCACGGCAAACGCAATATGGTCCAACCCGACTACAGCTCAACCGCATTCCTCTACACCCAACCGAACGACACCACTGCACCCGGCGACGACGTCAACCCGACCGATCCTGTCAGTCGACTCCTGCACGGCTACACCGACGCCGCCGCCACCGATCAAATACTGATCAGCCAATATGAGGGGTACGACGACATCCGCCCCATCGCCGGGTTAGTCCGCACCACCCTCGCTGCGATCACATTCGGGGTCCCAATCCGCCAGGAGAATCACGGCATCGTGCTGCGCCGCACCTCGGACCAAGCAACCGGCTATCAATCGGCAGACGTTGCCGTTGACGGCATACCCGCCGGGAACTGGTTAGAGCCACGCAGCAACAACTCACACCGTTGGCTTGATGACACATACCTCGTGCCAGACTCTCTCACCGCAGGCAAAGACCACATAACGGTCACACTCACACCTACCCCCGACTCCCCGCCCTGGACTGCCAGCCACTACCACGTCGACACACTGACGGGACCGTAGGCCCCGAGCGCGACACCCCAGCAACTCACACATCCGCGTGATCGGGCCTACCGGGTGATCGAAGCGGGGAACGGCCATCGCCAGCGCCGCACGCCGACCGCGGCGGTTCAGCGCCCCGGTGTCGCCGCGTCCGACCCCGTCGCAGCGGTGGCGCCCCGATCAGGTCGCCGCAGGACGCGCGAAATCGGCCAGCTGCGACAGCGACCCCAGTCCAACGCGTCGCCGAGGCGCTGTAATCGATGCTCGTTCAGCAACAATCACGGATGTGGCGCGAGCAGCACCGGGCTTTGTGCGCGCGACCCCAACTCGTGAGCAGGGTCGGGCACGAGGCGGCGCTGTCGCAGATCTAGCAGGCCGCTGACGTAGCCAACCT
>DATJBA010000142.1:0-8277 GCA_035515675.1 Mycobacterium sp. | reverse complement strand
CCGTATCCTTCGGCGGCGACGTTTTGTGGGTTGGAGCATTTCCCGAACGGGACTGCAACGGTGGCGTGTTGGTCGGCGAGACGGTGACTGCGTCCCATTGGCTGGATCACCAGTGAGTCTCCGGATATAACCAAGTTCCCGACGAGCTCGGCGGCTTCCCGTCGGCGCTTCTGGGGAATTCGGTAGTAGCCCATCGTCGTTTCGATCCGCTCGTGCCCCATGAGCTCTTTGAGGATGTCTGGTTGTGTGCCAGCATCGGCGTGACGCTGCGCATAGGTATGCCGGAACGAGTAGGCAGACACCTTGGATCGATCGAATGGAACGGGGTTGCCATCGGGCCCAATCACCTCGGAATCGAGTCGAGGTAGTTGATCGACCCATTTTCTAAGGGTTCTGCCGAACGTCGACGAGCTGAAGGGATGATAGCCATGGGGGTTCATGATGGGCCGGGGGAAGAGCCGCAGTTCCTCCGGCGCGGTGTCGGGGTAGCGGCGTCGAACGTGAGCTTGCTGCTCGCGTACGGTATCGACGACGATACCGAGTACGGGTAGTCGGCGCTCTTGCCCACCTGTCACTTTCGATTCGGTATAGATCAGGTAAGGCCCGCCAGCGGACTCGACGTCGAGGCATAAGAAGCGAAGCGAGAGCAATTCATTCGGTCGGCGACCCGTTTCGGCTGCGATGCGCAGGAAGCGCGGGAGCTCTTCATGCAGGCAAGCGATTCGGGCTAGGTAGTCGCGCGTAAAAAGTTGCTGTATGACCGCTGTTGGGAGGGCCGCACCGACATCATCACGGTCGACGGGTGGGGTGTTCCTGACGATCAAGTCGTCGGTGATCATGAATGATCCGGCGAACCGGTGCATACGATCTGTGTCGCGCCCGTACTGCAATACCCGCTGAACAGCGACGAGGCAGTTCGACTGCAGGTTTCGGTTCCATGGCATGCCAGGCCCCGGCCGCTTCGAGAGGCTGCGCCGCACGCCGGATTGCACCAGAGCTGCAAGGTATGCCGCAAAGCCAGTCACCGTTGATCTGTCCAGTGCCGAAATGTCCTCGCCACCTCCTGCGACACGCGTGCCCAGGTACTCGGAGAAGTAACCAATTTCGTTGATCGCCTTATTGAAGCTGTCGAAGCTGTCGAACCGGTTCAGGTTGTCCCAGCACCACTCCCGGGTGATCGATCGCAGCCATGCTTGCGAAATATCGCGGAAGTCAAGCTTGCCGCCGCGGCCGAAGACGGTCCCGGGCCATACATCCGAGTCACGAAAGTCCTCCGGGGATTGGTCGCCGTACCGAGCGCTGACCATGATCATGTTCAAAATGGCACGGCAGCTCTTGGGCCACCTCGGTGGAATATTGGGGTGTTGAAAGCAGCGCCGGGACTTTGCTTTTGGTGATATACCGCTCATCTGGATTGGCTCGCCCCTGCGATCGATTACCAGGTGAAGCAACTTTAACGCACCCAGCGGTTACGTTCGTCGTCCTCGGCCAGGCTGCTCACATCAGGAAGTATTGCCCTGGCGGGTAGCTGCGCGCGGTCGATCAACATGATGGCAGCCGAACACCGCGACTTCGCAGGCGGCGGCGATTATCCGCGTGACTACTTCCTCACCCCGCCTGCCTAGCCTGGCTGACCATCCACAAGCGCGGAATCGGAGAACACGTTCAACCCCATGGCGCGCCAACCATGCACCCAGCACCTGACGCGGCAGCCCGAAGCCAAAGGCGTGACTGTTTTCTTCGCGTGGGTCGTGGCTTGGCAGCCTCGTCTTCCGGGCGGCGAGCACACATCCGTGCGGTTCCTTCGGTTAGTCGCGGGTGAGCCGGCGGTGGGTAACTCGGTGGGGGCGGGCGGCTTCGGGGCCGAGCCTTGCGATCTTGTTTTGTTCGTAGCCGGCGTAGTTGCCCTCAAACCAATACCATTGCACGGGAAGAGTCTCGGTGCCTTCCCAGGCGAGGATGTGGGTGGCGACGCGGTCGAGGAACCAGCGGTCATGCGATGTGACGACGACGCAGCCGGGGAATTCGATGATGGCGTTTTCCAATGACGCAAGCGTTTCGGTGTCTAGGTCGTTGGTCGGCTCGTCCAGCAGCAGCACGTTACCGCCCTGCTTGAGGGTGAGCGCCAAGTTGAGTCGGTTGCGTTCTCCACCAGAGAACAGGCGCGCTGGCTTTTGCTGATCAGGGCCCTTGAAGCCGAATGCGGCGATGTAGGCGCGCGATGGCACCTGCACCGAGCCGATGTGCAACACGTCGTCGCCGTCCGAGACGACTTCCCAGGCGGTCCGGCTGGGATCGATGCGGGCGCGGTTTTGGTCAACGTAGGCGATCTGCACCGTGTCGCCTACCCGGATGGTGCCGGCGTCGGGCTCCTCATTGGCGGTGAGCATCTGAAACAGGGTGGTCTTGCCGACCCCGTTGGGACCGATGACACCAACAATTCCATTGCGCGGCAACGAGAGCGACAAATCATTGAACAGTTCACGGTCACAGACCGCCTTGCTCACGCCTTCAACCTCGATCACCAGACTGCCCAGTCGTGGACCCGGTGGGATGTGGATCTCGTCGAAGTCCAGTCGGCGAGCCTTGGCTGCAGCGGCCGCCATCTCCTCGTAGCGGCGCAGCCGCGCACTGCTTTTGGCCTGCCGTGCCTTGGCCCCGCACCGCACCCATTCCAGTTCGCGCTGCAACTGACGTAACCGCTTGGCGTCCTTGCGGCCTTCCACCTGCAAGCGCGCAGCCTTAGTATCCAGGTAGGTGGCGTAGTTGCCCTGGTACGGGTAGGCGTGGCCGTGGTCAAGCTCGAGAATCCACCCTGCGACATTGTCCAGAAAGTAGCGGTCATGCGTGACCGCGACGACCGTACCCGGATAGGCAGCCAGATGCTGCTCGAGCCATTGCACGCTTTCGGCGTCGAGATGGTTGGTCGGCTCGTCGAGCAACAGCAAGTCTGGTTGCTGTAACAGCAAGCGGCACAACGCCACCCGGCGCCGCTCCCCGCCGGAGAGGTCTTTGACGTCGGCGTCGGGTGGCGGGCAGCGCAGCGCATCCATGGCTTGGTCGAGACAGGCATCGAGATCCCATGCATCGCGGTGGTCCAATTGCTCCTGCAGCGAACCCATTTCGGCCATCAGCTCGTCGCTGACCTCGTCGGCCAGGCAAGTGGTGATCTCGCCGTAGCGGGCCAGCAACGCCTCGGTGTCAGCGACAGCCGCACGAATATTGCCCAGCACCGTCTGGGTCTCGTCCAACACCGGCTCTTGTGCTAGCAGCCCAACCGAAACATCCGGCGCCAGCCGCGCGTCGCCGTTCGACGGCTGCTCCAGCCCGGCCATCACCCGCAGTAGTGTCGATTTCCCTGCGCCGTTGAGGCCCACCACGCCGATCTTCGCGCCCGGCAAAAACGACAACGTGACGTCGGCGAGGATCACCTTCTCGCCGCGCACCACGCGCGCCCGGTTCAGCTGATAGATCCACTGCATAACGGCCTCCCTGCACGGGTTTGGTGCTCGTCTGCAGGGACCATCGGCGGCCGCCCAGTTGTGTGGGGCGCGGTTTCGTGGCGGGTCCCACCGCCAACTCTGCTTTAAGCCTAGCCCGTTGCGTCGCGCCTCTGCTACCGTTAAAGCCAACCGCGATAACGATTTCGCGGCCGGCGATGAAGCTCCGCCACCACTTTGCGCCGTCCGGCGCTGATGGCTTCTACCCCGCACCACGTGCTGTTCGCAGACGCGTGTCTTCGTTGAAGCGAGGGAGGAGCCATGGACATCCGCAATTCCCCTGATGTCGAGCTGATCGGGGACGCCGAACATATCGTCTACCGAGAAAAGTGGCGGGTCTGCGAGGAACGCGCCGCCCAGCGACTGGCGCAAACGTCGTCGCTGAAATGGACGCGCCTGTTCCCCGAAAACCCGGTCATCATGGTTGTCGCCGTCGACGGCGTCGTAGTGGGACAGGTCAGGCGCAACAGCAACCGATGGATCGCCACCGGGACCGGGCAGCGGGGCCCGGTCGCCGACTGTAGTACCTTCCGTGCCGCCGCCCTGGTCCTTGCGTTGGAGGCCCAGCTCTGGTGATCCGCATCGCCATGACGCGCGCCAAGCAGATGGCCGTGTGGTCGGGCTCCTCTCGAGCTGCTAGGGCCCGACACGTCGCGCCGTCGCGCCGGAGGGTCGCGTCGCCGGGCACGGTTTGCTGTTGCGTTGTGCCGCCGCGGTTTTCGGGCAGCACTCGTACTATATTCCACGGCGCTGCTGCGGTATTGCTGTTGTTAGCCAAGAGGATTGAGGACCAAGATGTACGTACTGACCGTCACGACTTTCGCGGATACTTGTACGGGCCACTCGGACACCGTCTCGGTCTACGACAGCTACGAGGCCGCGCATGCCGCTGCCGGCGGGGCTGCTGCCGTCGACGATCTGACGGTTGACACGCGGCACTGGTCGAGGGTCGGCGCGGATGTGGTCGCCGCTCGTGGTGTGTTCGTCGACGGTGATGGGGTGGCGGTGTTTGGGTTCCGCATTACGCGTGAGTCCTGACGGGGCGCTGTTAGGGGTGCAGCACTGTTGGGCGGGATCTGTGGTCCCTGTTGCGGGCTTGCTCGTCGTGGTTGGCGATGAGACTGCGGGCCAGCTGTGCGGCTTGTCGGGTCGTGCCGCGCCGCACAATCACAATGTGGACACCGTTAGGCTGGCTGTGCTCGTTTTCGCCGGCGATCCGCTCTTGCAGGTAGGCCGTGTTGGTGTCGCGACTGCGGGTCATGGCGACGTAAAGAAGTGCGCGGGTGGTGTTTTCGCCGAGCACGGCGTGAGCGGTGTCGGCGATGACACCTAGTGCAGAGTGGACGGTGATGGCATAGCCGTGGGTGATGTGCCCCGCAGGTATTCCCCGGTGAAGGCGGCTCGGGCGCCATCGTGGAGGCGTCGGGCGGCGATGCGGTTGTGATTGGCGTCGATGGCGTAGACGCACCAGCGGTTTCCGTTGCGCACCGGGTCGGCCGGCCTGCTGATGTCGGTGGCGCCGTAGACGGCGATGGTGGGGTCGTTGCGGCGGCTGATGATGAAGTCACCGACCCAGCCATTGTGTCGTGGTAAGACCTCATCGCTGTTTTGGTGAAGGACGGCATCAGGATGTTGTGCGCCTTACGCCAATTCGGTTCGTGGTTGTAGGCAGTGAATAAGCCGTCACCGAGATGGAGCGCAGTCTGCGAAGCGAGGGTCCAATGTGTTTTTCCCAGCGGGTGTCGTCGTTGACTTCGTCGATCAGCGCGGTCTCTGCGAGAAAAATGACTGGCTGGCCAATTGGCTGCTCAATCATTCCGCTGCCGAGTCTGCGGAGTTCGGCGGTCACTTTTTGGACGGGTTTGTTGAAGTCGATCGTGCTGAGATCACCGATGACAGTAAATCCAAAGCGGGGGTACGGCTGGCCGTAGGCGGTCATGCTGGCGTCACTTCGGGGGCCGACGGGGTGAACTGTTCGGTGGCTGCATAGGCGGGTTTCCACCAACATGATGAATGCCATCAGGTTGGTGAAGTAGGTCTCGTAGAGGTTGGTCCTACACCACCGGAAGCGCGCAGCGAGAAGGATCGCCATCAACGTGATTACGGGCCAGGCGACGACAGCCGGAACGGTGGAGGTCATCGGCGACGGAAGAAGGCGCTACACATCATCGAGTGGCGTTCCTCGGCTTCAGCGGCGAAGATCATCAGCAGGGAAGCGAACATTTCGGCCTCGCGCTCTTTGACCGGACTCAATGTCGAAGATGTCGACCTGCAGGCGCGGCGCATTCGAGTGCGCAGGTCGATCACCCAGTTGTCCCGTCGCCTCATTGAGGGACCGCCAAAGAGCCGCGCCGGCCGCCGCAGCCTGCCAATTCCGGAACGGCTGGTGCCGATCCTGAAACGCCGGATCGAGGGGCGTCCGACTGGGGAACCGGACATCATGTCGCCGAAGGGCTCGCGGCTCGGACTCGAAAACTGGAAACGTGCCGTTGGCTGGCGGACAAGGATCGCCGAACTCGGGCATCCCACGATCCGCGTGCACGATCTCCGACACACCTACGCCTCTTTGTCGTGATCGGCCGGCGCCGATTTGAAACTCCAGCAGGTGACGATGGGCCACGCCTCGATCGTGGTCACGGCGCACGCTTACGCCGATCTCTACGACTTCGACCTGGATCGTGTGGCGAGGGGCGCTCGACGGGCTCGGCGACTAACCGTGGCGGCGGATAAACGGCGGATAGTCCCCGGGGCGTTGTGGGCGATGGATCGAAATCCGGACAGCGGAAAAGGCCATGACCTGTACTGATACGTGTGGTCCCGGCTGGGATCGAACCAGCGACCTTCCGCGTGTGAAGCGCATGGCGGGGTGTTCTCCCAGGTCGCCCGACCGCATAGCAGTCCGCTGACCAGCGGATACGGTGCACGGCGTGTGCGGTCGGATTCCGGTCATGTGTCACCTGTGTGTCATGTCGTGCCATATCGAGATAGTTTGGCGCGCTGGCAAGGGTGTTGATCCGTGCCCGCGCCGCCCCGCGGCCGAATCTGGGCCAGCCCGTAACCTGCCACGCAATCGCCGCGCCACGCGGCGGGAGCCGTGACGGCCGGGCCGCGACCCCGACCTTCTCGGCGGTCAGCCCCCACAGGGTCGTGGTGACGAAATGCACCCTGTCCGCGGGGCGGCAGGTGGTCGCGGCGCCAGCAAGTCCGCTCCGCGTGAAACAGGAGGTACCTCCGTCATGGTCGAATCCAATCGCCTCAAGAAGCTCACCCGCCAGTACATGGCCAAGCACCCGGGCACCAAGTACCAGCGGGCTCTCGAAGCCGTACAGAACGGTGAGCTGAACCCCCGCCCATTTCCGGCTGCCGCCGTCAGTGCTGCCGACGCCGAAACATGGCTGCAGCTACTCGGCGGCGTCCCCAATGTTGACGAACTTGCACAGCGCTGGGCCGCATCGCTGTCGACGAGCGTGCGCGCCCTCGGTGTGCAAACCGAGCCGAACTTCGCTTTCGGTGAGGGCCGCGGATCGTCTGGCTCGACTTCGCCGAGGCGCAGCATGGTGGCAACGGTTCCCATGCCGCGTTCACCGGCCGAACCGGCAGCGGCATGACCTACGCGCTGGACGGGCTACTGACCGGCCTGGCCGCGCGCTACAGTCCGGACCGCCTGCAGTTCGTGCTCGCTGACTACCGGGGCGGCGCTATGTCTGCGCGCTTCGCGAACTTCCCGCACACCGCGGTGTCGATCCCGAGCCTGAACGACGACTCCGAGGGCCTCGCCACGCTGTGCGACATTATTGAGAGCGAGCTCGACCGCCGCGCGAAGCAGATCATCGGCGAGTGCGTCGCTTTATATCCAATCTTTTAGTATGTGAATTACTGATTCAAGCGTATCATCGGTATGATCGACTCGGGCGCCGCCGTGGCCACGCCGGAGTGAACAGACAGACTTCCGCGTGGCCCTCGACACGCGGGAGTGAACAGACGGGCTTCCGCGTGGCCCTCAAAAGGAAGGAGGGATATGACCGCATTCCAAGGATTACAGCGGGGACGTTACATCGGCCCCGTCTGGATCGGCATCCACGAAGTCCTGCGCGAGCAGCGGATCATCATCGACGTCAACGGCGTCCAAGAGCTAACCGTGGATCAGGCCCGCAGGCTAAGTGAGGCCGCGCTCGCATTGGCTGACGAACTGCAGGCCCTGTCAGACCCCGCGAGCCGGGTGGAAGAATATCTTCCACTCAAGTTTTAGCCCTGATAAGCCCCACAAACGAACAAAAGGCGCCTCCTTGGGGTAAACACCTGGGGCGTTTTCAGCGGCCCCAGGACTCCTGACATAGTGGGATCCTTTATGCGGCGTCGTGGCCTTTGACGCTGTATTCGATTTTGAGGTCGGTGCCGGGTAGCGGGTTTGGGTGGCGGTGAGTTCGTGGCAGAGGCCAGCGATGGCGCGGCTTTGGCGGGCCGCGGTGGCGGGGTCGAGTCGCAGGTACAGGGTGTGGCCGGTGATGTGGATGTCGCCGGGCAGTCGCATCGCTTCGCGCAGCAGGGCGCGGGCTTCGTCGGCGGCGCGGGGGTAGTGCTCGCGCAGCAGGCGGGCGAGGGTGGTTTCGGCGTTGTAGGCGCTCATGCGGATGGCGTGGGTGACCAGTTTGGTTTCCTGGTCGAGCAGCCGCGCGTTGGGGCGCACGGTGGCCAGCGGGACCCGGGCGGGGGTGTCGGCGCGATCGGCGCGGGCCCGGTCGAGCCCGGTGCGGGCGGCCTCGACCGCGGCGACCGC
>DATJBA010000141.1:0-6557 GCA_035515675.1 Mycobacterium sp. | reverse complement strand
ACAGGCTGCGGGCCCGTCGGGCGCTGGTACGAGTGCAGGGCTTGCTCGGCCCGGAGGCGGTGCAGGTGCCGATACTGTCCGGCGGCCGTGGGCCGGTCGAACGCATCACATTGACACCGCTGGGCGACGAGCCGATACCGCAGGCCGACCCGGGTCTACCGTGGCCCGGCCAACTGCCCGAGCCGTCGCCGGCGGTGCTGCTCGACGACCCGGTGGAATTACTTGACGCCCAGGGAAATCCGATACGGGTGACCAGCCGGGGGATGTTCTCCGCCGACCCTGCGCGACTGATCGTCCACGGTCGAGACGGCCGGCTGCGCTGGTGGGCCGGACCTTGGCCGGTCGATGAGCGGTGGTGGGATTCCGACCCGGCGGCGGCTGGTCTGGGAGGCCGCACCGCCCGCGCCCAGGTGTTGCTGGAGGGTGAGCGCGCGTTGCTGCTGTGCTACCGCCAGCGGCGGTGGTACCTGGAGGGAAGCTACGAGTGACCGTTAAGCCGGCCTGCGAACGGCCCAACCCGTCCGATGAACCGGTCGAAGAACACCGCTGGGTTGACGCCAATGCCGATCAGCGCGTTCGGTTCCTGGCTTCCTGACCAGTCCGCAACCGTCTTGCCGCGGGTCGGCGTATCCGCCAGCTTGACATAAACCGTCGCCCCCCGCGTCAACACCAGGTGCGGGTCCAGCGCGACCGCAGCTGCCAACGGATCATGCAGATACGCCAGATACCCATATCCGCGGTCCTCGTGAGACTCGAAGTAGAACCGCATCGCGTCCTCGAGCACCCGGATCAACGGATTGGATGCCACCGAGCGGGTGCCGCGTTCGTCGCGCGTGCTCATCATTTTTGCCGTCGAGCCTGAAACAGTCGCCAGCCTTGCGAGGATGCCCGGTGTCATAACGATGCGGCGGGTCAGATCCAAGCCGCACAGGATCGGAAGCCGCTGCGGTTCGCTGACCGTCGACGCCCACTTGGCCAATACCTCGGCCGCCGCCTCGGGGTCCACCCTGATGTTCCATTCGGCCGCCGGATTGATGTTGCGGCTGAAGTCGAACGCACCGCCCATGATCACCAGCCGTCGCAGCAGCGTTGGCAGCGCCGGTTCGGCGCGCAGCGCCAGCGCCAGGTTGGTCAGCGGGCCGGTGACCAGACCGACCAGGTTCCCGGGGTAGGTGTGCGCCGCATGTATCCAGGCCCCGGCCCCGTCGTAGCTGGTGAGCCGGCGATCGGTGGGTGGCAGATCGGCATAGCCCAAACCCTTGGGGCCGTGAACATTACGAGCTTTCCCGGGTTCAGGCCACCGGCCACTCAGGGGCGCCTCAGCGCCTTTAGACACGGGTGTGCCGGTGGCCCGGCATAATTCGAGCAAGCCGAGGTTGTTCGCGCACACTTGGTCTACTGCAATATTTCCACCGGTCGAGGTGATGCCGACCAGCTTGGCGTCGGCACTGGCCAGCAGATACACCAACGCCATCGCGTCATCGATGCCGGTATCGACGTCGGCGAAAACCGGCGCCATACCGATGACGTTCATTGATTCACCAATGTACTCCGGGCATCAGGCGGATCACCTTCCGGACGGGTCTGGGTATTCCCATGCGGGCGACGGCTCGGACCGGGCGCTTGGGCTTGCGCCGCGGCAAGGGCTGTGCCGCAACGGGTTCGGGCCCAGCCACACCGCGCGCCGCAGCCGAATCGGGGTAGCCAAGGTAGAGCTGATGCAGGATCTGCCGCAACAGCCTCGGGGTGAAGTAGTGGCCGAGCTCGGCGAGGGTACCCAGTGGGGTGTCGATGCGCACCGGCTTGTCGATCAGCGCGCGCACCACCATCGCCGCGGCGTGTTCGGCGCTGATCGCCGGCACCGGGTGCAGCCGGTGTGACGGCACGATCATCGGTGTGGCCACCAGCGGCATGTGGATGTTGGTGAACGTGACGTGGTCTGAGAGCAATTCCGAGGACACCACGTCGGCGAACATGTCCAGCGCGGCCTTGGTGGGCAAATACGCGCTGTATTGGGGGTTACGCGCCAGCACACCCCCACTGGAGACGTTGACGACGTGACCGAACCGGCGCTCACGCCAGTGCGGCAGCAACGCCAGCACCATCCGCACCGCGCCGAAGTAGTTGGCCGCCATCACCCGTTCGTAGTCGTGCAGTCGGTCGGTGGAGTGGACCACCGAGCGGCGGATCGACCGTCCGGCGTTGTTCACCAGGTAGTCGACGTGGTCGAAGCGGCCCAGGATGTCCTTGATGGTGTGCTCCACCGACGTGGAATCGGTGACGTCACAGGTGAAGGCGTGTGCCTGCCCGCCATTGGCGCGGATCTCGGCGACCAGCGCATCCAGCGCGTCGGCATTGCGGGCTAGCGCGAACACCGTTGCGCCCCGCTCGGCGACGGCGATTGCCGAAGCCCGTCCGATGCCGCTGGATGCGCCGGTGATGATGACGTGCCGGCCCTGCAGCGGTCCTTTCGGATCGGCACGACGGGCGCGATCGGGATCGAGGTGTTCGGCCCAGTACCGCCACAGCTTGGGTGCGTAGCCGGCGAACTCGGGGGCTTCGGGGATTCCAGTGTCCTGCAATATCTTTCGGGTCTGGTCGCTGACGAACGTGGGTTTGAGGTCGACCAGGTCGAAAACCTCGGCGGGAATGCCCAGCTGGGTGGCCGCCATCTTGCGCAGCACTTTGGCGCGCCCGCGCACCTTGAGCACCGGCGTGGCCACCGAGCGAGGGCAGCGACCCGCACAGCGGCGGCAGCCCGGCCGCCTTGGCGACGCCGCGGTAGATGCCGTGCAATCCAATGGTTTTCGGCGCCGTCAAGTCGAACGTTCGCCTGTCCCAGGAAGCTGCTTCCTCGGCGTGCATGAGTGCGACCAGCGCGTCGATGACGTAGTCGACTGGGACGATGTTGGTGCGGCCGGTGTCGGGCAGCAGGATCGGGGTCAACGACGGCAAGACAGCCAACTTGGCCAGCACACCGAAGAAGTAGTACGGGCCGTCGATCTTGTCCGTCTCGCCGGTGCGCGAATCGCCTACCACCACGGCCGGGCGGTAGATGCGGTAGCGCAGTCCGGGCGCCGAGCGCACCAGCAGCTCGGCTTCGAACTTGGTGTGGTGATACGGAGTCGGCAGCTGCTGGCCGACGTCGAAGTCGTCCTCGGTGTACTCGCCGGCGAAGTCGCCCGCCACGGCGATCGACGACACGTGGTGAAACGTGGCGCCCAGCCACAGCGCCAGTTCGATGACCGCGCGGATGCCCTCGACATTGGTGGCCCGCGGCTCGGCCTCGCCGGCGGTGATGTCGTAGATCGCCGCGCAGTGCACCACGTGATCGACGTCGCCCAGCTCGGCGACGCTCTCGTCCGTTAGTGCCAGCTCCGTGAGGTCGCCGACCAGCGGTTTCGCCCGTTCACCCCAGTCGGCCGCGAGGCGTTCGAAGCGTCCCAGCGACTGACGGCGGACCAACACCCGCACATGTGCATCGGGCTTGGTGGCTAACAAACGAGATACGACGGGGCGACTAATGAACCCGGTACCGCCGGTAACGAATACCGCATGCGGCTATGGTGGCGGCTCGTGGCCGCACACGTCAACCGGGATTAGCTGAAGTTGCGGATGCCGTCCCAGTCCACCAGCGTCCAGCCGGTTGTCGGGTTGCCGGTCATCACCACGCGGCCGATGTTGGGCAGTGGATGGCTGGTCAGCAGGCTGTCCTTGCCGTTCTTCGTGTTCATCAGCGTCCAGTACATGATGGAGTGTAAATGCGAGAACACCACCGGCTTGTTATGTCCGCTGTGGTAGATCTCGTTGATGGCGGCGGTGAATTGGTCGTTGAACTCTTTGCCGGTGATCGACCCCGGGATGCGGTTCTGCACGTCGCCATTGATCCAGCCCGTCGGCGCCAGCAGGTACGTCGAGGAGGCCATCGAGACTGGCTTGCCCTCAAACCAGCCGGCATTGATCTCCTGCAGGCCGGGCAGCACCTCGACTTGTTTGCGCAGTTCGCTGGCTAACGGCGCGGCGGTTTGCTGGGTTCGCACCATGGTGGACGCGTAGACGCTGTCGTAGTCGTTGCGGGCAAGTTGGTGCGCGACCTGTTCGGCTTGCCCCTTGCCCGCCGCGGTCAAGCCCGGACCGGGCACATCGGTGTTGATGATCCCGCTGGCGTTGGCCTCAGACTGTGCGTGCCTGACGAAGGTCAAGGTAATGCTGCGCGCCTGCGGTGACCCGCCGCAGGCGCCGACGATTACCGCTGCGGCGAGCACGGCCGCTGATTTCCAGATCATGCTGTGCTTGCGCATGGCGATAGCCTGCCCTGCCGACGGTGTCGGTGTGAAGAGTTTGCGATTGTTGGGTGGAGAAAATGTGGATTTGCCGATCGAGAGGAGACTCGTATGGCCATTGACCCGAGTGCCGTGGGCGCGGTGACCGAGCCGATGCTGTTCGAATGGACCGACCGGGACACGATGCTGTACGCCCTCGGCGTCGGTGCCGGGACCGAGGACCTGTCGTTCACCACCGAGAACAGTCACGGCATCACCCAGCAGGTGCTGCCCACCTACGCGGTGATCTGCTGCCCGGCGTTCGGCGCCGCGGCTAAAGTCGGAACGTTCAACTGGGCCATGCTCTTACACGGATCGCAGGCGGTCCGGTTGCATGCACCGCTGCCGGCGGCGGGAAAGCTGTCGGTAGTCTCCGAGGTCGCCGACATCCAGGACAAGGGCCAGGGCAAGAATGCGATCATCGTGCTGCGCGGCCGTGGCACCGACCCGGAATCGGGGAAGCTCGTCGCCGAGACGCTCACCACGCTGGTCATCCGAGGTGAAGGCGGGTTTGGGGGAGTGCCGGGTCAGCGGCCGGCCGCTCCGGAATTTCCGGACCGCGAGCCCGACGCCCGGATCGTGTTGCCCACCCGCGAGGATCAAGCGCTGATCTACCGGCTCTCCGGCGACCGCAATCCGCTGCACAGCGATCCCTGGTTCGCCCGGGAGATGGCCGGGTTCCCCAAGCCGATCCTGCACGGGTTGTGCACCTACGGTGTGTCGGGCCGGGCCCTGGTCGCCGAGCTCGGCAAGGACGTCGCCGCCAATATCACCTCGATCGCGGCGCGGTTCACCTCGCCGGTGTTTCCCGGCGAGACGTTGACCACGCTGATCTGGCGCACCGAGCCGGGCCAGGCGTTGTTCCGCACCGAGGCATCCGCTCCCGACGGCGCGGACGCCCGGGTCGTGTTGGACGACGGCGCGGTGGACTACGTGGAGGGCTAGCGCTTAGGACCCCCCGCTGCTCCCGTAGGTGCCGACGAGCGCTCCACCGGACCCCCGGCAGCACCGGTGCCCGGGGTGCCAGGAAGGGCGCATTGATCGGACCCAGCACGTCTTGCTCCACGCTTTGCAACGGCGAGGCGTTGGCGGCCTATAGGCGCCGGTTTGGTCGGCGCGCAGGTAGAACTGTTCGGCGGTGCCGTCGTCTATGAGTTCGGCGACGCGGGCCGCTTCGGCGGCAAGATGGGGACTCGGATCGACGCCAGGACGCAAGGTGGCCTGTATCAGAATCCTTATGAGCGTGTCATCCCTCTCGATGTGCCTATCGTTGCTGGGTATCCGTATCGGCGGCGGTTCGCCAACACGCGTTGTTGAATCTCTGCGGGCCAGCCGTTTTCGAAGCTGCCTTTGACGGGCCGGCGGCGGGCGGGGTAGAGGTCGGCGAGCCGCCCGAGATCGGGTGCGCTCAAATCGGTTTCGTGCGCGCGGGTCTGCTGGGCCGCGGGAGTGATCACGAGGTGGGTCTCGACTCCCGCCGAGGGAGCCAGTTCAAGCAGCCGCATCCCGAGCATGGTGTCGGTGGCGCCGCTGACGCCGACGACCAATGGCGGTGATGGGCCATTCATGGTCGGGTGTTCTCGTCGGTAGGGCGACGCGGCCGACGTGGTCGCAGCGCGAAGTACAGCGCGGCGGCGGCGTCGAGACACAGTGACGTCGACCAGTGCAACCACAGCGGCGACGGCGTAGAGGAGCGGGCCGAGTCGGGAGCGGTCAGCGCGCCCCGGGATTGCTGCTACGCGCCCGTGGTCAACAGAGTGGGGCGGGTGTGCAGATAGCCCCACAGTACTGTGAAGCAGCTAGCGGCCAGCCCCAGGGTGACGGCGTAGACGATGGCGGCCGATGGGCATAGCGGTCGGCCTGCAGTGCCGGCCGAAGGCAGCGGTGGCGTACGAGATGAACGAGATCGCCAGCAGCAGCGCGCCGTTGACGAACAGCATGACTCGGTCGACGCGCGCCACGGCGTGGTAGAGCGCGTGGTGGTTTACCCAGAACATCAGGATGGTGAGAAACGACACTACGTAGGCGGCGAGCGACGGCAGCTGGCGGCGCAGTTCGGCCCACACGTCGGCTCCGGCATCCGTGAAGCTCCAGTACTAACCGGGGCTTCGCCCCAGCCCGACCAGTCGTGTCTTTGGCTGCCGGTGAGTGGGGGCTCCGGCCGGTCGGGGTGAGACCGTGACCGGTAAGCCCGGTCCGGTGTATGAACCGTCTATGCGGTTGGTTGGCCTAACT
>DATJBA010000140.1:0-3255 GCA_035515675.1 Mycobacterium sp. | reverse complement strand
ATGCAGACACGCTGAATTACATGCTTGTAATGCATTTCTGGTCGCGATAGTGTAGGACCAACTACGAGGTCATGGGATGGGTCCGGCATGTACGTTAAGCGCCACGCCATCGTCAAGGGCGGCAAGCGCTACGTGTATCTGCGGCTGGTCGAAGCCTATCGCGATGAGCACGGCCGGGTGCGCCATCGCGTGCTTTCCACACTGGGCCGCGAGGACGAGCTCAAGGCGTCGGGCCAACTCGAGCAGCTGGCGGCGTCCTTCGCCCGGCTGGATCCACCGCCGGCTGGCACCCGCCGCCATGTCGGGCCGCTGCTGCTGGTGGCGCATTACCTGGCTCGGTTGGGGCTAGTGGAGCTCATCGACGCGGCAGCCCCGATGCGGGGGCGGGCCATGCTGACCCACGGGGAGGTGATCGCCGCACTGGTGGCCAACCGGCTGTGCGGACCGGCGCCGCTGTATGACGTCGCGGGCTGGGCGTCTAGTGCGGCGATGGCCGAACTGTTCGGCGTGCCCGCGGGATTGCTCAACGACGACCGGCTGGGCCGGGCGTTGGAGGCACTGGCCCCGGTGGCCGAACAGATCCGCGGCCAGCTGGCCCTGGCCGCCGCGGTCCGCTGCTCGGCGGACCTGTCGCGGCTGCACCTGGACATGACCGCGGTCCGATTCAGCGGCGGCTATCAGGGTTCGGCGCTGGTGGCCAAGGGGTGGGCCGCCGAGCGCACCATCGCCCGACAGATCAAGACCCTGCAGGTGTCCACCCGCGCCGGGGTGACGATCTACTACCGGCCGCACCCGGGGGAGTCCAACGAGGCGCCCTGCTTTGCCGACACTCTCGAGCGCATCCGCGCGCTGGCCCCGCCCGGCGTGGTCTGTGTGGCCGACTCCGGATTCGGCTACCTGGGCAGGCTGTGCGCCGCCGATGCCAGCGGACTGCGCTTTGTGGTGCCGCTGCGCGCCGACACCGGCTGGGCGGACTGGTTTGCCGCCGATGTGCCCGACGGGCTGGCGGCACTGGCCGCACTCGAGCACTGCTGCCAGCGGGAACGGCGGCTGCCCCACAGCCAGCGCACCACCTGGAAACGACTGCTGGGCCAGCGCCAGGTCGACGATCCCGACACCGGCACGCACCGGCTGCGCCTCGCCTACATCTGGTCTTCGGAGGAGGCCGCCTCCGTCGCCGGGGCCCGCCAGCGCGCCCTGGCCAGCGCCGAAGCCGCGCTCACCCGCATCCGCAACGGTCTGGGCGGGCGCCACTACAAAACCAAAAAACAGGTCGATGACCGGGTCGCCACCATCATCGGCCACCGCATCGTCGAGCTGATCACCGTCACCACCGGCGTGGCCGCCGACGGCAAACCCACCATCACCTGGCGGCGCAACCGGCAAGCCATCACCCGCGCATCAGCACTGGACGGGCTATATGCCCTGGCCACCAACCTGCCCGACCCACCCGGCCGACAGCTGACCGCCCTTGACGTGCTCGACATCTACAAAGACCAATGGATCGTCGAACAACGCCACCGCGACCTCAAACAAACCCTGCGCGTGCGGCCAGTCTTTTTGCACAACGACGACCGCATCCACGCGCTGATCGCCGTCATCGGCATCGCCCTGCTCATCTACGGGCTCATCGAAGCCGACCTGCGCGCCGCCCTCGGCCCCGACACCCCCCTTGCCGGCCTGCTGCCCGCGCACCGCGACGCCGTGCCCACCGCACGCGCCGTGCTGGCCGCCTTCACCGACCTACACGCCACCTACACCAGCAGCGCCGGGCTCGTCCTTGACCGGCTCACCACCGTCCAACGCCGCATCCTCGCCTATCTCGACGTCCCCCTACCATGGCCCGAAACACACCGCACCACAACAACATTCAGAAACTCAATCCTTGACCCCCAACCATGCGGAAAACGGGGCTAGGGCCGCTGGCCTCCTCCTATACCGTGCACCCAGTCGGACTCGAACCGACACTGGGCGGATTTTAAGAACGGGTAGGCGGCTCAACGCGACCTCGGGAAACGCTTCGCTGGAAGATTGTAAATCGCCTGTTCAGAGCTGCTTTTGGTCGTTGCCGGTACGGTCCAAGTTCGTGCCCGGTTCCGTCCAAATCCGCCCCCGGTCGCCGGCGTAACGCCGGGGTCACCAGGTTAGCTAGCCTCAACGCCGACCCCCGACAGCGACACGCCGGGGCGTGTCGGACCCTGCGAATATCCTGGGAGCATGTCCGCTCCCGACCCGAAGCGCGTGTTTGTCATTCATGGGCGCAACGACGCGGCCCGCCGCGAGATGTTCGCCTTCCTGCGGGCCATCGGACTGCACCCCATCGAATGGAGTGAAGCTCTCCACGCCACTGGCTCAGCAAGTCCGTACATCGGTGAGGTGCTGGACACTGCGTTCGGGATGGCCCAGGCAGTCGTCGTGTTGATGACGCCGGATGAGATCGCGTATCTGCTTCCGGCCCATCGGCATGGTGATGACGATCCTGATGGGGAAGCCAAGCCCCAGGCGCGGCCGAACGTGCTATTCGAGGCCGGTATGGCTATGGGACGCGATCCCAACAGGACAGTGCTGGTCGAACTTGGCTGGGTTAGACCGTTCAGCGATGTTGCCGGCCGCCACGCTGTCCGGCTCGCGCCGACGCCAGAGAAGCGCAAGGACCTGGCTCAACGGCTGAAGACGGCCGGTTGCGACGTCAACCTCGACGGTGACGAGTGGATGCAAACAGGCGACTTCTCAGCTCCAGAAGTGCCAGGCGGCCCAGTCGGTCGCCGAGTTCCCAGTAGTCGTCCGAAGAGTCGGCGCAACCTTGACGCCAGGTACTTCGGCCAATCGGGCGGTAGAGGTCAGATCAAGTTGACCAACATTGGACCCGAGGACGTATTTGACTTGAAGTCGCCTAACGAGAACGACTTTCGCGGTGTCATTGATGACCTACATATCCCACGGCTGCCCGCGGGCAATACCGCCACAGTGACCACTCTCAAAGTGTCTGGCGCCCCCGACACTTGGGATTACATCGTGAGCGGTCGCACCGAAGGTGGCGAAGAATTCAGCGAATCGCTGTTCCTTGATCTGAACGGCTAGGTGGATCTAGTGGATATACGAGTGGAGTACCCCTTAGAGGGTGTTTGAAAACCGTCAGGTTCGGGCGAGTCGCCTGGTCATGGTCGTGATCATGGCGAGGTGGACCATGGCTTCGTGGTGGTCGGGTCTGGTTTCGTAGTCGCGCACGCAGCGGCGGTGCTTGTTGATCCACGC
>DATJBA010000139.1:0-9864 GCA_035515675.1 Mycobacterium sp. | reverse complement strand
GGGTTAACGTAGCGAATTCGGTAATGCGGGTGACCGCCTACCCGCTAATGGGCCTCGAGAAAGCACAAGTCTATGTGAATCAGTGCTCGTCTACACCGGATTGGAGCGAGGACTGGTGCAAGCTAGCGAACGGTTTTGATCCTTCGGGGTTTGAACAGGACACTGATTTCCGGTCAATCCAACTCTACCTGATGTTATCACTCCGACTCCACCGGGAGGTAGGCAACCACTTTACGCCGGCTCTCTTCAGAGTAGTGATTTTTTGATGCCTGGCGAGACGGATACGTATCAAAGAGACGTGGATATAGACTCCCGAGAGGTTCTGTTGGCTCGCCTGTCTGTCAGCGCGGCATTACTCACCGCGCGAAGGATGGAAGATATTCGGTCGTGCGTAGGTAAACACGCGTCGGAATACGAGGATTTTTGGCAATTTTCATCGGAGGTGCAAACGGTGCGCTCCGTCAATTCAGGTCAGGGTCACTATTTCTGTCGTGAGTATGACATCGCGCCAGGGAACTTTATCGAGAAGTTAATAGCTTATCATCCAGCTATACAGGTGTCCACCTGGCTCAATAATGCGGCTGACATCGGCACTGAATATCCTCTGATTACGGCTGATTTCGGCACCGCTGGTAGGTTCGATCCACCAGACCCGCACCAACGATTAGAAAGAAAACTTGAGGACGTGTATCCGGTGGGTGTGATGACTAGCGAATCCGAGTACGCACCGACAGAGAAACCCCCACCGAGCCCAGCACCGGCACCACCCGGCGGCAACGGCTGACTGTCGATGTTCGGCCCTCTATGTGGCTGTGTCGTATGACGCGGCGATGCGATCCACCTCTTGGGCGTACTCGGTCAGCCACGGCAGAAGCTCCACCATCATGGCTGGAGCATCCCCGGTTTTATGCACACCTCATTCCGTGTGACCGGTGTGCTTTTCGGCATGCAGTCGAGCGTAGTACTCGGCCTCTGCTTCCGCGGGAGAAGCCGAATGCTGGCGGTGAACGGCGTCGGTAAGCCGTGTGCGGGAGAACCGCATGCACGGTTTGACGGGCGGGAGCTGGAAACGGAACAGAGATCGGGTTAGGACCACGGAGCTGCTGAAGGGCACCAGGGGAAACCCTGTAGGACCCGCGCTCCGAAACCTACCGTCGATCCTCGTTACCGCGCCAGCTCTCGACCCTACTCGTTGAGGGCGGCCCGGCCGCGACGTACTTTCGCCAGGATGGAGTCGGCGGTGACGGTCCAAACGAATGGTTTCGGATCCTCGTTGTGTGCCTCGAGGTATTCTTCGATCGCGGTGATGAGTTCGGGCACGGACTTGAAGCTACCGCGGCGCAGCGCCTTGTCGGTCAATTCACGAAACCACCGCTCCACCAGGTTGAGCCACGACGAGGCTGGGCCGGAGTATCGCGCCCGGCGTCTAGCTCCGGCGCCAGATCGCTGGACGCTTCTCGAGGAACGCGGACATGCCCTCTTGGGCATCGTCGGCGCGGGCGTTCATCGCCATGACGGTCTTCGTCAGGTCGTAGGCCCGGTGTTCGTCGAGCTCGATCTGGGCGTAGAACGCCTCCTTACCGAGTCCGACGGTCAGCGGGCTCGAGCGCACGATTGCGTCGATGATGGCGCCGATCTCGTGTTCGAGCGCCTCCGCCGGGACGACGCGATTCACGAGGCCCCAGTCGAGCGCGGTGCCGGCGGTGATCGGCTGGCCGGTGAGCAGCATCTCCAACGCACGCTTGCGGCCGATCGCGCGCGAGAGCGGCACCATCGGCGTGGAGCAGAAGAGGCCGATCTTGACGCCCGGGGTGGCGAAACGGGCGCCGTCGGCGGCCACGGCCAGGTCGCAGGCGGCGACGAGCTGGCAGCCCGCCGCTGTCGCCATTCCCTCGACCTTTGCGATCACCGGCTGCGGGACGCGGTGGATAGTCTCCATGAGCTCGGTGCAGACGTCGAACAGCCGCTGGTAGAACGGAAGATCGCGGCCGATCATCTCGCTTAGGTCGTGACCCGCGGAGAACGCCGGGCCGACCGCGTCGATGACGATCGCCCGCACGCCGGGATCCTCACCCAGCCGGCGCAGCGTGGCGATCAGCTCCTCCATGAACTCGAGGCTGAGCGCATTGCGCTTCTCCGGCCGGTTGAGGGTGATGCGGGCCGTCGGCCCATCGGCGCGTACCAGGACGGTGGCGTCCGCCGCGAGCCTGCTCATGCAGGCGAGCATACGTCCGTTGCCTTGAGCGGAGGACGAGCGTAACTTCGGCAGTGCGCCCAAGGAGGGTGTGATGGAAACCCAGTTTTCCACGACGCAGGTGGCCTCGCCTTGGCCGGCGCGCAGCCGCGTCAGCCGCTCCGAGCTGAACCCGGTGTCGTTCCTGGATCGGAGCGCCGCTGTCCATCCCGATCGCATCGCGGTGGTGCATGGCGAGCGCCGCCGTTCCTACGCCGAACTCCGCGAGCGAGTGAACCGGCTCGCCTCGGCGCTGCGCAAGCAGGGTCTCGAACGTCACGATCGCGTTGCGGCGTTGCTACCCAACGTCCCGGCAATGCTCGAGCTGCATCATGCCGTGCCGCTCGCCGGCGGCGCGCTCGTCGCGATCAACGTGCGGCTGGGCGCGGGTGAAATCCACTACATCCTCGAGCACTCCGGCCCGCGCTTGCTGTTCGTCGACGCCGAGCTCGAGCCGCTGACCGAGAAGGCGCCCGCTGGCGTCCAGATCGTGCGCTGCGAGGACGGCGGCGGCGATCGCGATGATCCGTACGAACGGCTCATCGCGCAAGGCGACGCGGGTGACGTGCCTTCACTACTGCTCGATGAGGAGGAGCCGATCGCGATCGACTACACCTCCGGCACTACCGGCAAGCCAAAGGCTGTGGTCTACACCTACCGTGGCGCCTACCTGAACGCCATCGGTGAGGTCATCGAGGCCGAGCTGGGTCACCATCCGGTGTACCTGTGGACGTTGCCGATGTTTCACTGCAACGGCTGGTGCTTCCCTTGGGCGGTCACCGCGGCGGGCGGGACGCACGTCTGCCTGCGCCAGGTCGATCCGGCGCTGATCTGGCGGGCGTTCCGGGAGGAGGGCGTAACCCACTACAACGGCTCCCCGACGGTACAGACCGCGCTCGTCAACCATGCGAGTGCTGAGCCCCTGGAGCGGCGCGTCACCGCGATGGTCGCCGGCGCTCCCCCGTCGCCGACGCTGCTCGCTCGCCTTGAGGAGCTGAACATCCACGTGGTGCACGTCTACGGGCTCACGGAGACCTACGGCCCACACACCGTTTGCACGTGGCAGGACGGCTGGAACGAGCTGCCGGCCGGTGAGCGCGCCCGCCTGTTGGCTCGCCAGGGCCACGCCTATACGATCGCCGACCCCGTCCGCGTAGTCGACGAGAAGATGCGCGACGTGCCGTGCGACGCCGAGACCATGGGCGAGGTCGTGATGCGCGGAAACAACGTGATGGCCGGCTACTTCGCCGACGTGAACGCGACCCAGCAGGCCTTCCGCGGCGGATGGTTCCACTCGGGCGACCTCGCGGTCCGCCACCCCGACGGGGCCATCGAGCTGCGCGACCGCAGCAAGGATGTGATCATCTCGGGCGGCGAGAACATCTCCTCCATCGAGGTGGAGCAGGTGATCTGCGCCCATCCGGCCGTCCTGGAGTGCGCCGTCGTGGCGATCCCGCACGAGCGCTGGGGCGAGCGCCCAAAGGCATTCGTCACGCTCAAGGACGGCGCCAGGGTGGGCGAGGCCGACATTATCGCCTTCTGCCGCGAGCGGCTTGCGCACTTCAAGTGCCCCGACGCCGTCGGCTTCGGCCCGCTGCCGAAGACAGGCACCGGAAAGGTGCAGAAGTTCGCGTTGCGCGAGCCCGAATGGGCCGGCCACAACCGGCGCATCAACTGAGCGCGCGACCCCGGCTGTCGATCCGCGCTTGCGCCGCCGCAACACTACGGCGTGCCCCACTTTCCCGGACTGCCGACCAAATAAGGTCTGATCCGACTGCGTCCCGCCCAACGACCTACCCAGATGCGCCGCCCATGAGCGCTACGTCATCGTCGGCGGCGGCAAGACCGGCATCGACACCTGCCTATGGCTGCTGGGCCAGGGCATCGCGCCGGATAGGCTGACCTGGATCATGGCCCGGGATTCGTGGCTCTTGATCGCGCGACGATCCAGCCCGGACCGTTGTTCGCCGACCGGATCAAGGCCGCTTTCACCGCGCAACTGCGGGCCATCCGGGACGCGGCGTCGGTCGGCGGTTTGTTCCTCCGTCTCGAGGAGGCCGGCGCCCTGCTACGGATCAACCCGGCGATCCGGCCCACCATGTACCGCTGCGCGACCGTCACCAACGCCGAACTCGAGCAGCTGCGAGGTATCACCGACGTGGTGCGAATGGGCCACCTGCTGCGCATCGACGCCGACAAGATGGTTCTCGACGGTGGCGCCATCTCCACGGACGCCAAGCCGCTGTACGTCGACTGCACCGCCGACGGCGCTGAAAAGCGGTCCGCCACAACACCGATTTTCGAAACCGGCCGCATCACATTGCAAAGCGTGCGCGGCTGCCAACAGATATTCAGCGCCGCGCTCATCGCGGATGTCGAAGCCGCTTACCCGGACGACACCGTGAAGAACCGGCCCTGCGCGCCGTTGCCGCACCCCGACACCGACCTCGACTGGTTGCGCATCGCGCTCGCCGACTACCGCAGTCAGCGGCGCTGGCTCGACGACCCGGACCTGACCGCCTGGCTCTCCGCGGCGCGCCTGGACCTCTTCGGTCATCTGATGGGCCATCTGCTGGCTCCGGCGTCGGCCAAGCCGCGGGTGCGGGATCGGATTCTGAGCATGGGCAAGTCGGTGCTGTCGGCCACGGTCGCGAAGCGGGACCAGCTGATGGTCGACGCGGCCTCGTGTAACCCGAGCTGATATTTGGTCAGTGAAGGAGGCACGTGGCGGCACAAAACGAACCCGTGGGCGCGCGACCGCTGCGCGCGGTGCCCGACGACGGCTACTGCGACTGGGAAGCCGTGTACCGGGACAACGCGGCATGGGTGTATCGCACGTTGTTCGCCCGGGTCGGCAACCGGGCCGACGCCGAAGACCTCACCGCCGAGGTCTTCCTCGCCGCGTTGCGGCCGCTGCGCCTGACCGCGAGCGTCGGCGAGGTGCGCGCATACCTGCGGGCCACGGCCCGAACGGTGCTGGCCGCGCACTGGCGCGAGACCATGGGTCGAGAGATAACCTCGATCGACGACATCGAACAACCACCCGATAGCGAGGAAGCGATCAGCACCGCGCCCCAGCATGTCGCCCAGGTTCTCGACAGTCTGCCGGACCGCTATCGCAAGATTCTGGAAATGCGTTTCCTGCAAGGTAATTCGATCAAGGAGTCCGCTGGCGAACTCGGGATCAGCGTTGCCAACGCCAAAGTGCTCCAGCACCGCGCTCTGCGACTGGCGGCACAGGTCAACGATGGAGGTCAGCGATGAACGCGCGAGGGTTGCGCCGCTACGTCGATGACTTGCTGCGGGGCCGTCGCCCTAAGGCGTTTGCGCCCGACGACTTCGAGGCGGCGCAGATCCGGACGGCGATCGAGCTGCGAGCGGCCCGGCAGGGTGGCGACGCCCCGCGCCAGGAATTCCTCACCGACCTGCACCGTCGTCTCGCCGAGCAAATCCACGGCGCGCCGCCGGAAGCGGCGCCGAAGCAAAGCACGACGCGCCGCCAGGTCATCGTCGGCACGTCGGCCGCCGCGGCCGCCGCCGTCGCCGCGGTTGCCGTCGATCGAGCCGTGATCGGCAGCCGCACCAAAGCCCCCGCCGTCGCCGGGCAGCTCACACCCAACTCCGGACGCTGGCAGCGAGTCGCGGCCAGCTCGGACGTGCCCGACGGGATGATGCATCCCTTTGATCTGGGCTCGGTCACCGGATTTGTCCGCCGCGTCGATGGCAAACCGCAAGCCGTATCCGGGGTGTGCAGCCATCAAGGGTGCCGGCTTTGGTTCGACGCGCCGGAGAACACGCTGCGCTGCCCCTGCCACACGACGTCGTTCTCGCCCGCCGGGCAGGTGCTCACCCACCAATTGCCGATCGCCCCAAAGCCGTTGCCCGCGCTGATGGTTCGCGAGGTCGACGGGGTAATTGAGGTGTTCGCTCCGCCACGCCACGACGAACCGACTTAAGTGCTGTAAGGCGGTGTAACCCACAGCCCTATCTCTTGGCATGAATATCGCCAAGTTCCGACATCACCGTGTGTACATCGCACCTTTGGCGGCGAGTGTGCTGCTGCTGGCCGGATGCTCTGCGTCGCGACCGAATGCGCAGCCGTCGGTAACCTTCGGATCGAATGCCAGCGGCACGCGCGGAATGCCAGGCATGAGCGGGATGCCCTCGATGCCGGGCGCACCGTCGGGCACGGTGTCAGCGACCGGGTCGCCGACTGCGGTCGCAGGCGACCAAGTCAGCATCGACAACTTCGCCTTCGCACCGGCTACCTTGACCGTCAAGGTGGGCAGCACGGTCACGTGGACCAACCACGACGAAGAACCGCACACGGTGGTCGCGAGCGACGGGTCGTTTCACTCGCCCGGAATGGGGACAGGGGCTACCTTCTCGCACACCTTCTCCACGGCGGGGAAATACGACTACGTCTGCTCTATTCACCCGATGATGCACGGCACCGTGGTGGTGACGGGATGACCCCCGACCCGAATACGATGAGTCGCCGCCAGCTTCTCCGGCACACGGCATGGTTCGGAGCGGCGGTCGGGTTCGCAGTGGTTGGCGGCGAAGTCATCTCGCATGTCGCCGGCGCGACCGTGGCTGAGCGCGCTCACGCCCGGCCCGCGCTGCGGTTCGCCCAAGTGAGTGACAGTCACATCGGCTTCACCGGTGCGCCCAACCCCGACGTCACCGGCACGTTCAACCATGCGATCGATCAAATCAACAACCTCGGCTACGCACCGGATTTCGTCATCCACACCGGCGACCTCACGCACCTGGCCACCCCCGACCAGTTCGACCAGGTGAAGCAGATGATGAGTGGCCTGCGGACACCACATGTGTTCACCGTGCCCGGCGAGCACGACTCCGTTGACGATGCTGGACAGAAATATCGGAGCATCTTCGGGGCTGGGACCCGCGGCGACGGGTGGTACAGCTTCGACATCGCCGGGATCCACGTGATCGCATTGGTGAACACGTTGAACCTGAAGAAGCTTGGGCATCTGGGTACGGATCAGTTGGCGTTCGTCGAAAAGGATGTCACGGGGTTGTCGAGCGATGCCCCCATCATCGTGTTCAGCCACATCCCGTTGTTCGCGATGTACCCGGACTGGGGCTGGGGCACCGACGATGCCGCCCAGGCGCTCAGCTACCTGCGCCGATTCTCCTCGGTTACCTGCATCAACGGGCATGTCCACCAACTGTTTTCTAAAACGGAAGGCAGCGTGACCTTTTACAGCGGGACGACGACAGCCTACCCGCTGCCCCATCCCGGCGACGGGCCGGCGCCCAAGCCGGTCGCACTGCCGGCCGGCAAGCTGCACGACGCCCTGGGCATTCGCGAGGTTAGCTACACCAAGGGGCGGACCGCCCTGGCATTGAAAGAGACTACGCTGCAATGAAATTCTTGCTTCGACTCGGCCTGGCCGCCGCCTTGGTCGCCAGTGCCGTCAGCCATGCCTACCTGTATATTCATGGCTACCAACATATTCCGACGATCGGTACCGCCTTCTTGATCCAGGCCAGTGTCTCGTTTTCGTTGGCTCTGCTGATCGTCATGGGCGGTCCCTGGTGGCTCCAATGGGCCGCCGCTGCGATGGCGGGCGGTTCTCTGGTGGCGTTCGTCCTGTCGAGGACCATCGGGCTCTTCGGCTTTACTGAGCGCGGATGGGATCCGTCACCCCACGCGGCCGTCAGCGTGGGCGCCGAAGTGCTGACGGTGGTGTTGTGGGCGGGTGCCTTGGTCAGGTGGCCTCGGCCAAAGCGCTTTGCCGCTGTGCCGTAAATGGCTTGCCGGTGCCGCGCTCAGGTGTCAAAAACATCGTGCCGGTACCGCTGGGGCTGTATGGGAGGTAGATCGGTATTTGCATGAAGGGATAAACCCCGGTGTTAAACGCATTGTTGTTTGGCACAACAACTGGGAGGTCGGGGGCCGTTCCGGTGACCGCCTGCGAGTACAGCAAAGTCCCAGTTGCATTTGGGCCGGTGTAGACCGAAATAGTATCTCCCGCTGGCACGTAGGCGTCGCCACCCTGGCCGCTCGGGAGAAGGTTTGCGGGACGGCTCCGAATGCCCCACCGGAATCGATAAACGCGCCCCAGCCGTTCCAATTGTGGTGTGCCCGTTGCCAGTGATCGATATCCCCAGGGTGGTAACCGGCGCTCTGGAAGTGGCCGGGTCGTCGCCGGTCTTGTAGAACTCCGCGGTCAGCACGTGGGTGCTGGTGGGGATGGGCTCGGGTGCACTGATGGTTTGGATGCGTTCGCCCAGCCAGTTGTACGCGTAGTGCAGTCAGCCATCCTTGATGTAGAGGCTCTGGCCGGCGCCCACGCCGCCGTGGGCGAACAGCACGCCTTCGGTGTCGGGGGTGTCGATGGCCATAGTGATCGAATCGCGGTGTTCTGAGACAATCAGGTGATGCCACGTGTCCGACTGCGCGAAACTAGCGACCCTATGACCTCATGCGTGAGGCCGCAGTTCAGCTGATCGCGCGGTACGCCGGCCACCGAACAGCCGCAGGCCTGACCGCCGCTGATATTGCTGAGATCCGAGCCATTCGAGCACGGGTCGCCGCGATAGATCCCGCGGATATTGAGGCCCAGCGTCGCCTCACTTCCGACGGGACCGCGCCCGGGCGCTTGTTTGACCCTGACGCCTATCGCCTCGAGGACCGAGAACTCGATGCGATCTTCAACGACACAATCACCCCAATCCTCTTCGGCGACTGCACCGCCCCGTCGACCGATCCGCTGCTAATCCTCGTCGGGGCTCAACCGGGTGCTGGGAAGAGCCGCGCCGGCGCAGCGGCGCGCCAGCGGAGTAAGCAGCACATGGTCGAGATCATCGGTGATGATCTACGCCCCTACCACCCGGACTTTCGAGATTGGCGCTGGCACTTACCTATTGCCTCGTGTCAAGATGCGCGCGAAGTCTGACTCATTGACGGCGTGTCAATGACGCATATCATTAACAGCGCCTCAAGAAGAGAGGGCGCCATGACGACCACTGCCAACGCCGAGAAGCAGCTTGATCACCCGCTGCCCGAAGGGGCCAGGAAGGCACCGCCAAGTGGTGGTCCACCCTCCGCGGATGCGCAGCTGAAAAGGGTGCGGGCGCTCCTGCGCAACCGGTTCGCTCTTGGTCGTTGACGGCTCATTTGCGCCAGGCTGATACGCGCTGCTACGAGTAGGGTTTTTCCATGCAGGAGCTTGCATCGTGGACCGAGAGACAGGCTGCGGAGCTGAATGCACGCATAAGCCGACTGATGGCTGGTGCACCGGTCACCGAGGCCGACGCCCAGCTCGCCGCATGTCGGGCGGTCGAAGCAAAGGCTCTACTCGTGGCGACTAAGAAACGTTTCTCTGACTTTCGTGAACGGGCCGCAATCGTATATCGCTTCCCGCCTAGCGCGGATGCTCTGGACGAACCGGGGGGGTATCGTCCCGTGCCCGGGCAGGGGCGGTCAGTCGGGCGAGCCCGCGCGGGCAAAACTATCTACGCGACCGCCGTGGGCCCGCGCAGACGATCGCTTCTCGGCGCAGCGCAGCCGCGTAGCGAGGTGGTAACCGCGCTCGAGGCGTGGGTGCGCCGGGGGTTGCGCGAGTACGCTGTCGCGCTACGGAAGCTGGCCTACA
>DATJBA010000138.1:0-6956 GCA_035515675.1 Mycobacterium sp. | reverse complement strand
TCAGAGCCATATTTCCCAGGCGGCGTGGCGCTTATTCAGCGCCCTCCTAGCCCGCCGGGGCCCGTTTGCCCACTACTGCAGGAATTGTCACAGATGCCCGAATCTGCCGAATCCGTGTCCACCGAGACCACCGAACCCGTGGCCACCACCGAAACCGCCTAATCCATGACCGCCACCGAGGCCACCGAATCCATGACCGCCGCCAAAGGGACCACGCCCTCCGCCAAAGAGACCGCCGAAAGGACCACGCCCGCCGCCAATGAGACCGCCGAAAGGACCACGCCCCCCACCAAAAGGCCTGCCGCCGAGGGGCCCGCGCGGACCTGGTCCGCCGCCGAAGGGTCCGCGGCCGCCCCCCAACCTAGGCACGAGAGGCCCGACGACCGGAGCGCGGGGTGCAGGAACCAGCACAGGTGGCGCAGCCACTGCGACCGGGACATGCACGGGCAGAGCCGCGCGAACCGCAGCTGCGGGAGCCGGGGCTATGGCGGGCGGGTGTATCGGGTGGGATGCCGCCACCGGCGCGGGCGCCTGGATTTTCGGCTGCGCCTGAGGGAGCGGCGCGGGCACGGGTCGGGTTGGGGCGATGATGTGTTCGTTGGGGCTGGGCCGCAACGCGACCGTGGGCCGGATACCGATCGCCAGCGCAATCTCCAGCGCCACAACCGCGCTGATGAAGATCACCGCCAGCGTGCTGCCCACCAGCAGGACGGACTTGCGCCGCTGCGCGCTCTGGTCCGGACCGATGACGGTCTGGGTCTCGGTGTCCTCGTCGGGCACGGCGCTGTAGGCGACGTTGAGCTTGCCTTTCTTGGCATCGGCGTCAAGCTCCGCAACGCTGCGGTATTCGGGCAGGTACCCGGGTAGCAATCCGGGACATTGTCCGGCGAGCGCCAACGGGTCGACCTCGCCCGTGCCGGGGTCCAGCGCGTAGGCCAGCGCCGCCGTGGACGACACGAACAATGGCGCATTCGCCGAAGCCAGCGCCGCGCCCCGGGCCAGGGCCATCTCCGGCTCCTCAGGGACGGACAGCTCAAGGGAAGTCGCGGCCTCCAACGCCGGCTTGATCAGCGGAATATCGACGCCAGAACCGACGACCACCACACCCTGCGGGCACGCTTTCAGCGCTTGAGCACTGGACACCATCTCGACGAGCCGGGCCAGTGCCTCGTCTTCGTCGTCGGCAAGTACCGTGCGGCGCACCTCGGAGATCGATCCGTCGGCGGTGTCGACCACAGCCAGGGTCGCGGTGTACGGCTCGACGAAGAGCAACGCGGTGTGTGCACAGTTGGTGGTGTTGCCGACAGCCTGGGTGAGCGCGGCCGCGGCCATGAAAGCCGAGACCAGCATCACGTTTTCGATCTTGTGGGAGATGAGGGCGTCGCGCAGCAGCGCGGCCTCGACATGATCGGTCCAGGTCACTCCGCTCGATAGCAGCTGATAGCCGCCCTCGGCAGCGCCCTCCCGCGTGCCCAGGATGGCGGAGACTACCTGAGCGGGCGCCGTGGCCGGCGACGCGTCCCCGCAAACGTCGAAGTTGTCCTGGTCGATAGTGACCCCGTCGGCGCATTCACCTTCGACCAGCACAAGGCGCACCTTGGTTGGCGCCATCGAGACGCCGAGCACGATGCCCACCACCGCTTAAGATCCCCTTGGTAGTTTGCTGTGTTGCCGAACAATGCGTCGGCAACAGAATATTCTAACTATTGACCGCGAACTTTACTGCTACAGCAGCGCCCAGACCTTGCAATTCGGGATTAGCTGGGCGTTATGAAGTTTTGGTTTGCTGCTCGTACCGTCGGTAGTGGGCCTTGGCGTGGCACCCCTTCCGATTTCCTTTCGCTAGTGCAACTGTTGCATAGCGCTATAGTAGTGGTGGTTCCGGCTGCCCGGACAGGTTGCGCACATGAAGGTCGCGATTATCGGTGCCGGCATCGCCGGACCGACCCGCGCGTACCGGCTATGGCGCTACGGCCACGAGCCGACATTGATCCAAAAAGCGCCGCGACTGCGCACAGGCGGGTTCCCCGAGTACGCCGAGGTAGCTTTTCGATGGGGATGTCGCCAGCCGAAGCGAAAGCCTGGATCTGGCGGCACTGCCGGCGACCGTAGCGCCCCGGTGAGCCACCCGCGTGCGCGAGGCACTCAGCGACACACAACGCAGGCTGGGGACGGTGCAGGATCGTGATTGGGCCAAACGCGGTGAGCGGCATCGCTGGCAAATATGATGGTGCGCTGGAATTGCCATCGAACAGCCCTACAGTCACCTGAATGGGTCATTCGCGACCCATCGACCTAGTCCTAGTGGTGCGGATGAGGGTGGGGCGGAGTTGCAAAATCGGTGAGGGTGGCGATATGAACGCCGGAAGCACCGGTAGGATTTCCGGAAGTGGCTGGCGCCGGGATCCCGCTGGACGAAGGGTGCTGCGTGGTCGGGTTGCTGCCCGCCGCGTCAACACCAACACCGCCTAGTCCGACCGCAACAGCAGCCGCGGTTGCACCGCCGAACACCTTGATCGCCATCTCGGTTTGAGACTTCATCGGACTGTCCTCTCTCACGCATACACGTTTGTTACATCCAAATTGCGCTTTGTTAATAGCAAAAGCATACACCTGCGCAACTATTGCTAGGGTGGAGACTATCGTCAGAAGGGGTTGCCGAGACACCGCGCAACATGTCGCGACACCCCGACTGTTGGCGACCGAATCACGACAGCGCAGCCATCGAGCAGCCGCACGTAGCCCAACCCAAAGTCGTGTCTCCGCCCATAGCGCACCCCCCCGTGATGCGCTCGAAGCCCGGGCCGAATTGGTAGAGCAGCCGCATCCGACTTCCCCTTCGTCGCGCCCGATCGACCAGCGGCGCAAAGACCCGCTGGTAATCGTCTGTTGTCACCGTCCCGACGGCCTCCAGGGCCTGAATGCCAGCAGGCATGCCCGTAAGTTCTTTCAGCACAACGGCCCCTCTCTAGCGTCGATGGTGAGTTCGACGCGCCGCACCGGTTACCGGAGCACTTCCCTGACGTTGACGGCCTAACTCCATTTCCTAGTGCAACTATTGCATAGTGATATAGTAATAGCGACTCCGCCGCCCGAGAGGTACGCGCATGAAGGTCGCCATTGTCGGTGCTGGCATCGCCGGCCCAACGCTCGCGTACTGGCTATGGCGCTATGGCCACGAGCCGACCCTGATCGAAAAGGCCCCACGACTCCGCACGGGCGGCTATGTCGTCGACTTTTGGGGTGGCGGGTATGCCGTCGCCGAGCGCATGGGACTTACCGCCGAGTTGCACGCCACAGGATATGCGGTACAGGAGCTACGACTGGTGGACCAGAATTCGCGAAAGGTGGGGGGCTTTTCGGCTGAGTTGTTCCGGCGGAACGTCGATGGCCGGTTCGTCACTGTGCGCCGTGGTGATCTGGCGGCCATGATCTACCGCTCCATCGACCACCATGTCGAAACCCTGTTCGGTGAAAGCGTTTCGGCTATCACACAACATGACTGGGGCGTACGGGTCACACTCGAGCGCGGCCAGTCACGACAATTCGACCTGCTCATCGGCGCAGGGGGCATCCATTCACCTGTGCGGGGTTTGGTATTCGGGTCCGAATCTCGATTTGAGACCGATCTCGGCTACCGAGTCGCGACGTTCCAAGCCGAGGGCTATCAGCCACGCGACGAACTCGTTTACCTCGCCTACACCACACCCGGGCGCATGATCGCACGATTCGCGATGCGCGGCGAAAAGACACTATTTCTTTTCGTTTTCACTACCGACCACATGAGCGGCCCTGATCCACAGAACTTGTCGGAAGCCAAGACCACCCTGGGTCAAGTCTTCGGCAACGCCGGGTGGGAATGCCCGGAGATCCTGCGCAAACTCGACGGGGCCTCCGACGTGTACTTCGACCGTGCGAGCCAGATAATCATGGACCACTGGTCGAAGGGGCGGGTAGCGCTCATCGGTGACGCCGCGGCTGCGGTCTCTTTGCTGGCGGGCGAGGGGGCGGGTCTTGCCATGGTGCAGGCTTACGTGCTGGCCGGCGAACTCAGCTGCACGGGTGCCGATCACCGTGAAGCGTTCCGTCGGTATGAACGCCAGCTGCGTCCGATCGTTGCGGCCAGGCAGCGGTCGGCGCGCGGATTCGCCTCGATGTTCGCGCCAAAGACATCGCTCGGCCTGTGGACCCGCAATCAGGCCTCCAAACTGCTAAACATCCCGCAGGTGGCCGACTGGGTCATCCGGCATGAATTCCGCGACGACATCGCTTTACCCGAGATGGCATTTCCTCGGCCCACGTGATGTGCCTTCAAAGCCAAGCGTTCTCGCTATGTCATGTCGCGGTAGCGATCTCTGAAATCCGCGTAAGCCGCGCCATCGCTGCGCGTGCCAACGTCGCGGCGGCTCTGGCCGCGACCCGGCGCTGATCGACCTAATCGAATTCATCGAGGCTGGGAATCTCGGCGCGGGCGCGCGAATAGTTGTCAGCCTGTTCGCCGAAGGCGGCGGCGGCGGACCTGGCGTGCCCAGCCGATGGTCTCTCGCTCATGCCGCACCCGGCCGCCGGGCCAGGTCCTGCTACAGCTCGTGTCCGTGGTCGCGGTCCCGGCGGCGCTCGCGCTGGTGTTGGCGGGCGTCAGCGGCGTCGATTTGGGCTGTGATGTCGGCTATTTCGCGGAGGCGGGCAAGCTCTATGAGCTGATCGCGGCGGGGGTACAGGAGTATCTGCTGGGCTGTTTCAGCGGTGGTGCGGGGCTGCTGGTCGCCAAGGATGTGCAATGGTTCGATCCGTCCACCGTGGAGGTTTTGGGCCGCCTGCTGGGCATGCGCGGGGGTCGGCTGCTGGTGGTTATGACCGGACAGGGCGGGGGCTGGCTGCCAGCCTGCTGGGCGGTCAAGGTGTTTGACCTTCAACCGTTGAGCGACGAGCAGGCCGACACGCTCATCACCGCCTTGGATCCCAGCCTGTCGGCTGAGGATGGGGCGGCGGTGCGCGCCCGCTGCGACGGGGTGCCGTTGTACATCGAGCAGCTGGTCAGGGGGGTGGGTGAGAAACCGGATGAGGGCTCGGGCGAGATCCGGGTGCCGGATGTGCTGTATGAGCCGCTGTTCGCCCGGCTGTGCGCGAGCGCGACCGTGGTGCCGGTGGTGGAGGCGGCGGGCGTCATCGGCCGCGACGTCGATCGCGGCCTGTTGTGCTCGGTGGTCGACCTGAGTGAGGACGAGGTCGACGACGTCATGGACGAACTCGAGGACGCGCTGGTGCTGGAGCCACAGAACCCCGACCGCTGGCGGTTTCGCCACGAGTTGCTACGCGAGGTGGCCGCCGAGTTGGCGCCGCCGAGCGTGCGCCGGGGGCTGCACGCCAAGGTGGCCGATGCCCTGGTGCACGGTGTGGGCGGCGGCGATCCGGACTGGCGGCGGGTGGCCGACCATTATGAGCAGGCCGAGCGGTTTGACGAGGCGGCCTGGGCCTACCAGCAGGCCTCAGCGGCTGCGGCCCGGCGCCGCGGCGCGCTGGCCGAGGCGCGCACCTACCTGACCCTTGCCCTGGCCGGGCTGGACCCGACCACACCCGGCCCGGACCGCGACCGGCGGGAAATCGCGGTGCGGCTGGAGCGGGGATTCCTCGCCGCGGCCTTGGAGGGCAATCAATCCCGCGCCGCCGTGCGCGACTTCGAGCGGTGCCTGCAGCTGGCTGGGACCGACCTGGGTGACGAGGATCTGGTCGCGACGATGGTTGCCCTGATGGTCTACTACTTCACACGCGCCGACCTGGACCGGGTGGTCGAAGTGCTCGAGGCGCTGCGCGCGGGCCTCAAGCAGGGCCGGCCGTGGTTGCGTCCGGTTATCGACGCTTCGTTCGGGGTGGTGGCGTGGCATCGCGGCGAGTTCGACGCCGCCCGTTCCCGCCTCGAGGAGACTATGGCGGGCCTGGCCGCAGCGGGCCAGCTTGACGTGGTGTGGTTTCAGCCCAACGACCCGATCGTGACGGCGCGCCTGCACCTGGCCTTGGCGCGCTTCGTGCACGGCGATCTCACCGGGGCCGAGGCCGAGCTGGCGCAGGGTGGCATACAGGGTGGAAGGGCTCGGTTTCCCCCAGGGTCCGTTCAGCGCGGCTTTCGCGTGTTTCGTGGAGTTCTGGTTGCGCATCGAAGCCGGTCAGCCTGACCAAGGCCGCGGTGCTGGCCGCCGACCTCATCGAGCAGGCCGAGCGGCACGGCTTCGACGCCTGGCAGCTGTGGGGGGGTGCTCATCAGGCCACCGTCGGCGCCGTGGCCGCGCTGGGCGCCGAGGAGCTCAACCCGACCGCGGTGTCGAATCACATCGCGACCATGACCACGTTGGTGGACGTCTTGCGCAAGGCTGGGCTAAACGCCTACATCACCTTCTTCGATAGTGTGCTCGCGCGGCTGTTGATCACCGCCGGGCAACCCAACCAGGCCCGCACCCGCCTGGACACCGCACTGCAGTTGGCCCGCGACACCGGGATGCATTTCTACGATGCCGAACTGCTACGGCTGCGAGCCCACACTCACACCGACCCCGACACCCGCCAAACCGACATCGGCGCCGCCCTCGACCTGGCCCGCCGCCAGGGCGCGATCCTGTTCGAATTGCGTGCCGCCCTTGATGATTTCGAGCTACGCGGCGACCCCGCACGTGCAGCGGTCGTTGATGCGGTCAGCCACTTCCCCGCCAACAGCACGTTTCCCGAACTGGCGCGGGCACGGGACGCGCCGGGGTCTTTCGACCCGCAACCCACGTAGCCTCGGCCGCTGTTGGCGAGTTGGTGTCGAGTAATCCGGGACGGAAAATCCCAATGCCACCAGGACGTAAATGAGGGTTACCACATCCAGAGCTATTCGTGCGGCCGCTATTATTGTCCGCGGGGTCGGGTGGTCCTGTCTAGGCGCCGCGTTGACTCATCAAAAATGCGCGCGTAGCCCTCTT
>DATJBA010000137.1:0-6063 GCA_035515675.1 Mycobacterium sp. | reverse complement strand
GCACCCCGAACATCCGAATTATCTTCTGGCGGTACACTGTTCGGCTGGCGATCGCCAGCTGTGCCGCGGAGGTCTCGATGGCCCTGCGCCACATCGGCTGAAGCTCGCGCGGCGGTCCCGGAAGCACGATCACCGTCGGCTTGCCGGGCACAACCAGACCCGGCGCGGTGCCCACCGGCTCGAGCACCTGCGAACCGGCGGGAATCATGGCCTGTTTGCGGTTGGCGGCGCGCACCGCGTCGAAGTCGCCGGGATTGACTTGCGCCATCAGGGATTTGAGGATGGCGGCGATCTTGTTCTCGACCTCGGCGTCCAACACCAACTCGCGGCCACAAAAACGCGCCACCACCTCGACGGTCATATCGTCGGCCGTGGGCCCCAGGCCGCCGCTGGTGAAAATCAGGTCCACACCCACGTCCGCCATGAAGCGCAGCTGCGCCTCGATGTCGGCCGGACGGTCACCGCAGATCGTGATGTGCGCCAGCTCCACGCCCAGTTCCAGGAGGCGATCGGCGATCCAGGGGCCGTTTCGGTCCTGCACCCGTCCGGTCAGGACTTCAGTCCCGGTAACCACGATGCCCGCGCGTGCGCTCACCGCCATGAGCCTACGCATCGGCAGCGCCCTCGTGACGCCACCTAATTTCTTCCTCGGTTCGCAGGGCGCGCCGGTAGATGGAGGCCGGCGGTAGGCACCGCAATCACATATTCCCGTTCAATCAGAGCGCGGTCAGCAGCTCTACATCGCCGCCCTGTGCAAGCGCGACGACTGCGGCGTCGAACGTGACGAGACGGACGCTGCGGCGGCGGGCAAGCGTCAGCAGATGCGCGTCGCTCACCTGACGGTGACCGAGGATGGTCGGAACGTCGTCGTCGACAACCGATACGTCATCGACCAGAAATCGGTGGCCCTCGGTACTTCGCAGGGCCGCGAGGACCCGCCGCGCGTCCGCGACCCCGATCGGGCTCGGAAGCACCTTCGGGTTGGTCGACACGCGGACGAAACCGCTTTCGGTGACCGGGCAGGTAGCCCAGCCCCGTGACGCGTTGGCGGCAAACCACTGGCGCATACGCACATGGTGGATGTGAGAGTCCCACGCCAGTGCGATCAGCGCGTTGACGTCGAGCAGCGCCATTGCCGAGGTCAGTCTTCGTCGAGCGCGCGTCGGACCATTTCAGGTGTGATTGGCGGTGTGCCTGGCGGGACATGGATCACCGGCAATCCATCGACGGCCTCCACACGTGCCGGCGTGAGGCCGCGGCGGGCCAGCTCGGAGATTACCGCGCCCAGCGACCGCCGCTCGCTAACGGCGAGTTCACGCGCAGCAGCGACCACGTCGTCATCGATATCCAGCGTCGTGCGCACACGTTGATGCTATCGCATCAACACATCATCGACTGTCGCGTTGCTCGGCCGCAGCAGGTGCGTTGTCAAAGTTGTCGAGCGCTCGGGATCACGCGGGCATCAGCTGATCGCTGCCCTGCGAGACAATGTGCCGATGATCGAATTAGAGGTAGTGCAGGCTGACGTGACCAAGCTCGAGCTCGACGCGATCACCAACGCGGCCAATACCCAACTGCGGCACGCTGGCGGCGTCGCTGCGGCAATTGCTCGCGCCGGCGGGCCAGAGGTGCAGCGTGAATCGACCGAGAAGGCGCCGATCGGGCTCGGCGAAGCAGTCGAGACCACGGCCGGTGACATGCCGGCGCGCTACGTGATCCACGCGGCGACGATGGAGCTCGGCGGCCCGACGTCAGCTGAGATCATCGCGCGGGCCACCGGTTCTGCCCTGCGGAAGGCTGATGAGCTCGGTTGCCGCTCGCTGGGGCTGGTGGCGTTCGGTACCGGCGTCGGCGGCTTTACGCTTGAAGACGCGGCGCGGCTGATGGTCGACGCGGTCCGGCAGCACCAGCCGAGTTCGCTCGAGAAGGTGGTGTTCGCGGTCCACGGCGACGCGGCCGAGCGCGCGTTCCGCAACGCGGTGCGAGGGTAAAAGCCCCTATCGTTCGCCCGCCGTCTTGGACAGATAACGCTCGACGGAAGCAACTTTCTGCGTCATCGCGTCGTGGGCTCCCGCTCGCCAGTCTGCCTTGATTACCGTACTCACCCTGGGTGCACGCGCAGCCACGGCCTCGACCGCGCGCTGCACGACGCCCATTACTTCTTCCCAGGTATCGCCTTCGATCACGGTGAACATCGAATCCGTCCTATTGGGCAGGCCGGAATCGCGAACCACGCGGACCGCTTCAGCAACGATTTCGCCAACACCCTCACCCACACCCAGCGGGGTGACAGAAAACGCGACGAGGACAGACACCTAACGAGCGTACCCAGCCGACCTGGCAGCATCGAGGCCCATGCGGGTTCTGGTGCAACGGGTCTCATCAGCAGCGGTGTCGGTCGATGGCCGGGTGGTGGGCGCCATCTGGCCGGACGGCCAGGGCCTGCTCGCATTCGTCGGAGTCACCCACAGCGACGATCCCGACAAGGCGCGGCGGCTCGCCGAAAAGCTCTGGAATCTGCGTATTCTCGCCGACGAACGGTCCGCCGCCGATGTCAACGCGCCGATCTTGGTCGTCAGCCAGTTCACCCTGTATGCCGACACCGCGAAGGGCCGGCGGCCGTCATGGAACGCAGCGGCTCCCGCAGCGGTCGCCGAGCCGCTGGTAGCGGTCTTCGCGGAGGCGTTGCAAGGGCTGGGTGCCCAGGTAAAGACCGGCGTGTTCGGTGCGAACATGCAGGTCGAACTGGTAAACGACGGCCCGGTGACGGTATTTCTGGAGCTCTGAGGCTGCCACTGCGGGTACTTTGGTTATATCAGCTACGTTTGGCGAATTTTGGACGGGAGGGCCGAATTTTGCGAACATCCGTGAGCCTGCCGGGGTGGTTGGTAGTTCATGAGCACAGCACCTGAATTTGGGTCGCTCCGTTCCGACGACGACCACTGGGACATCGTCAGCAGCGTGGGCTACACCGCGCTCCTGGTGGCGGGATGGCGCGCGCTGCATGCCGTAAGCCCGCAACCGTTGGTCCGCGACGTTTACGCAAAGCTTTTCATAGCCGCTTCACAGGACCCGTATCTGGCCGGTGTGCTTGCCAGCCCGGGCACCACCGAGGAGGAGACGGCCTTTCCCCGCCTCTACGGCGTGCAGACCCGGTTCTTCGACGACTTCTTCACCTCCGCCGGTGACGCGGGCATACGACAGGCGGTGATCGTCGCCGCCGGATTGGATTCGCGGGCCTATCGTCTTGAATGGCCATACGGGACAACAATTTTCGAAGTCGACCTACCGAAAGTCCTGGAATTCAAAGCGCGTGTGCTGGGTGAGCAAGGCGCTGCGCCTAAGGCCCGCAGGAGCGAGGTCGCAGCCGATCTGCGCACCGACTGGCCAACGCCGTTGAAAGCGGCCGGGTTCGACCCGCAAAGCCCCAGCGCCTGGTCGGTGGAGGGAGTGTTGCCCTACTTGACCGACGAGGCGCAAAACGCACTTTTCATCCGGATCAGCGAGCTGTGTGAGCCGGGCAGCCGAGTTGCCGTGGGTGCGCTGGGGTCACGCTTAGACCGCGAGCAGCTCGCCGCTCTGGAAACGACCCACCCCGGTGTCAATATGTCGGGTGACGTGGACTTCTCGGCTCTTACCTATGAGCCGAAGACCGACCCGGCGGAATGGCTGGCTGCGCACGGGTGGGTTGTCGAGCCGGTCCGCAATACGCTTGACCTGCAGGCCGGTTATGGAATGACCCCGCCGGACGTGGACGTCAAGATCGACGGTTTCATGCGCTCGCAATACATAACGGCGACTCGGTGAGGGGGTGCGGTCGACATGGCAATGGTCACGAGGCTCTCCCCCGCCGATGCCATCGCGGAGATCGGCGCCAGCACACCCGGACCCGGAATCGGCGCATTCTTCGACCTCGACGGCACGTTGGTCGACGGCTTCACGGCGGCAGCTCACGTCGGTGATCGGATCAGGCGTCGGCAAGCCGGGATTGGCGAGCTCCTCGGGGTGTTCGAAGCCGCGCTACGGTATCGATTCGGTCGCTTGGAGTTTGAGAACCTCATCGTCCGGGCCGCGGGTTATCTGCGTGGTGAATCGCTCGCCGACCTCGACGAGTTGGGCGAGCGACTGTTTGTCGAACGTGTTGCGTCGCGGCTGTACGCCCACATGCACGAGATCGTGCAGGCGCATCAAGAACGCGGGCATACCGTCGTGCTGAGTTCATCGGCGCTCTCCATCCAGGCGCTACCCGTCGCACGTTTCCTTGGTGTTTCCAACGTGCAGTGCAATCATTTTGAACTCGACGAGCACGGACGCCTGACCGGGGGAATCGTCAAACCGGTTGTGTGGGGGACGACGAAGGCTGCGGCGGTACAACAGTTCTGCGCTGACAATGACGTTGCGGTGCAACGTAGTTACTTCTATGCCGACGGCGATGAGGATGCGGCATCGATGTCACTCGTCGGCTATCCGCGACCGGTGAACCCGCGCTCGGGGCTCGCCGCGGCGGCTGCGGCGCACGGGTGGCCGGTGATGTGCGTTGGCTCGGGCCATCGCGGACCGATAAGGGCGTTGCGTTATCTCGCGAAGCACGTCCGCCGCGACCCCCAGAAAGCAACAGACTAGGGCGGACGGCCAAGGCGAAGGAAGGGATGCCGGCTCGTCGATGGCAGCGGTTTACGTCACGAGCGGCCGTCATGCTGTTGCGCATCTGCGTGCCGCGGTCCTTCACCTGCTGCAATATCGGCAAGGGTTGCCAGCCCTTGCCGCCCTTGGTCATTGCGGTGGCCATGCGGTCGTAGGCTTCGAGGACTAGGCCTAAGAATATGTATGCGACGGGCACGGTCCGCGGCGACGTGGGAAACCCGTTGCGTAACCTCAGCGCGACACGCGGTTGACGGGCGTGCAACGTCGGGTTCATAGCGTCATGTCGTGGGTTATCAATTCGAAGGAGAGTGCTTCAGTTATGGAAATGACGCCCGACGACGTCTTCAAGCTCGTCAAGGACGAGGACGTCCAATACGTCGACGTCCGGTTCTGCGATCTTCCCGGTGTCATGCAACACTTCACGATCCCGGCCACGGGGTTCGATGAGGGCCTGTTCGAGAATGGGGTGGCGTTCGACGGCTCGTCGATTCGTGGGTTCCAGGCCATCCACGAGTCGGACATGTTGTTGCTGCCGGACCCGGACACCGCGCAAATCGACCCGTTCTGCGAGGCCAAGACGCTGAACCTGAACTTCTTCGTGCATGACCCGTTCACCCTGGAGCCCTACTCGCGCGACCCGCGCAATATCGCCCGCAAGGCCGAGAGCTATCTGAAGAGCACCGGGATCGCCGACACCGCGTACTTCGGCGCCGAGGCCGAGTTCTACATCTTCGACTCGGTGAGCTTCGACTCGCGCACCAACGGCGCGTTCTACGAGTTCGACGCGATCTCAGGCTGGTGGAACACCGGCAACGCGACCGAGACTGACGGCAGCCCCAACCGCGGCTACAAGGTCCGCCCCAAGGGCGGGTACTTCCCGGTTGCGCCCAACGACCAGTACGTCGATCTGCGCGACCAGATGACCACCAACCTGATCAACGCCGGGTTCGTGATCGAGAAGTCGCACCACGAGGTGGGCACCGGCGGGCAGGCCGAGATCAACTATCAGTTCGACTCGCTGCTGCACGCCGCGGACGATTTGCAGCTGTACAAGTACATCATCAAGAACACCGCGTGGCAGAACGGCAAGACGGTCACGTTCATGCCCAAGCCGCTGTTCGGCGACAACGGCTCCGGCATGCACTGCCACCAGTCGCTGTGTAAGGACGGCGCCCCGCTGATGTACGACGAGTCCGGCTACGCCGGCCTGTCCGACCTTGCCCGCCACTACATCGGCGGCCTGTTGCACCACGCGCCGTCGCTGCTGGCGTTCACCAACCCGACGGTGAACTCCTACAAGCGGCTGGTGCCCGGCTACGAGGCCCCGATCAACCTGGTGTACAGCCAGCGCAACCGGTCGGCGTGCGTGCGTATCCCGATCACCGGCAGCAACCCGAAGGCCAAGCGGCTGGAGTTCCG
>DATJBA010000136.1:0-6384 GCA_035515675.1 Mycobacterium sp. | reverse complement strand
CCACGTCGTTTTCGGCGATCGCCACGAGCGCATCGGCCAACTCCAATGGGGCCACACTGTGCCGTTTGGCCGTTTGCACAATGTCGATGAATGCCTCGTCGAGGCTGCAATGACGTAAGGCAACCAGCACACCCTCAGCAGCGCTCAGAATGCGCTGGCCACTGCGGCGATCACCGCGGCGGTGATCGGTCTCTGCCCTTGGCTTCACCTGCGTTCCCTTGCTCTGCGGTAGTTTCGATGCTGCCCAGTTCTGTCCCGACAGGAGCAGGGTCGTAAGTCCCGCCAATGAGGGTCGAAAGGCATCTGCCGAACCGGGGTTCTGAACTGCGTGGCCGCAGCGAATGTGCGCCTCGCCTGCGCTGCCGATGCCGGGCGACGTGGTCGCAGTCTTCATGGGCCATGCGCCTGCCCGTGCGGGACAGCGGTCGCCGCGGGACCTCCGACTCAGGGCATGTCACCATCGCCGGTAGCCTTAAGAATCCCAGTCTGACGATGCGGGGGATACTCCCATTATGAAAATGTGGATACAAATTAAAGGCCACGATGAGGATCACGAATATTCGGACGCCGCCAGCTATGAAATACTCACCGGTGGTGTGCTAAAGGTCACCAGCGGCAACGATATTCACCTCTACAGTCCGGCGCACTGGCAAGAGGTGATGATTGATACCCGCCCCGCGCTTCAGCGTGACAAACAAGTCCAACAATTGGACGAAGACCTCAAATGGCAGTAATGGCCGCGGCGCAATAGCGAGCGGGGAGAACACGAATTGGACCGCTCAGGTCAATAATTTCAACCACAACCGCGGCCTAACGGTGCCTGACCGATAAGCGGTTCGAGTCCTGTGCACGCTACCCTTCGTGCGCCAACCAGACGACCCCCAACGGGGGAAGCGTCATAGAGACCGAGTACTCCAGGTAGTTCCAGCCGATCGCCTCTGCGGTGAGGTCGCCGACGGTGACGCCGCTGCCGCCGAACTCGGTGCTGTCGGTATTGAGGATCTCGACCCACCGACCCGGCCGGGGGAGCCCGACCCGCTGGTCGTACCGGACCACCGGGGTGAGGTTGGCGATGCACGCCACGACCCGCTGGTCGCTCACCGGGAACCGGACGAACGACAGCACGCTATTTTCGGCGTCGTTCGGGTCGATCCAGCGGAACCCCGGCCAGTCGAAGTCCTGCTCCCAGAGGGCCGGCTGGTCGCGGTACACCGCGTTGAGTTCCCGAACCAGGCGCTGGACTCCGGCGTGTTCGGGGTAGGCCAGCAGATGCCAGTCCACGCTGCCGTTGTGCCGCCACTCGTCGTTCTGGGCGATCTCGCCGCCCATGAACAGCAACTGCCGTCCGGGATGGGCCCACATCCACGCCAGCAGCGCCCGCAGGTTCGCGAGCTGCTGCCAGCGGTCCCCGGGCATTTTGGCGAGCAGCGAACCCTTGCCGTGGGCGACCTCGTCGTGGCTTAGCGGCAGGATGAAGTTCTCGTGGAACGCGTACAGCAACGAGAACGTGAGTTCGTGGTGGTGGAACCGGCGATGGACCGGATCCTTGCTGAAGTAAACGAGCGTGTCGTTCATCCAGCCCATGTTCCATTTGAACCCGAACCCCAGGCCGCCCAGATAGGTGGGGCGCGAGACGGCCGGCCAGGACGTCGACTCCTCGGCGACCATCATCACCCCCGGGTGGTGCCGGTAGATCACCTCATTGACTTCCTTGATGAAACTGATGGCCTCGAGGTTCTCCCGGCCCCCGAACCGGTTCGTCACCCATTCACCCTCGGAGCGGGAGTAGTCCAGGTAGAGCATCGAGGCGACCGCGTCCACCCGCAGGCCGTCTATATGGAATTCCTCGATCCAGTACAAGGCATTCGCCAGCAGGAAGTTGCGGACCTCATGGCGGCCGTAGTTGAACACCAGCGTGCCCCAGTCGGCGTGCTCCCCCTGTCGGGGGTCCGCGTGCTCGTACAGCGCCGTGCCGTCGAACCGGGCCAGGGCCCAGTCGTCCTTGGGGAAATGGCCGGCCACCCAGTCGACGAGCACCCCGATCCCCGCCTGGTGCAGCCGATCCACCAGGTACCGGAAGTCGTCCGGGCTGCCGAACTGTGCCGCCGGCGCGTAGTACCCAGTCACCTGGTACCCCCAGGAGCCCGCGAACGGATACTGCGCGAGCGGAAGGAGCTCCACGTGCGTGAACCCGAGATCGGCCACGTACTCCGGCAGGGTCTCGGCCGCCTCCCGATAGGTCAGCGGCCGCCACGACCCGTCGTCGTTTGGGGCCTGCCGCCACGACCCGAGATGGCACTCGTAGATCGAGACCGGGGCGCGCATGAGGTCCACGGTGGCCCGGTCGGCGATCCACCGCGCGTCCTGCCACTCGTGCGTGCTCCGGGTGACGATGCTGGCGGTGGCGGGCGGCGCCTCCGCGGCGAACGCGAACGGGTCGGCTCGCAGACTGAGGTGCCCGCCCTGGCTGACCACCTCGTACTTGTAGCGCTCCCCGGGCCCGACTCCCGGGAGGAAGATCTCCCAGACGCCAGAGCTGCCCAGCACCCGCATCGGGTGAATCCGGCCGTCCCAGCCGTTGAAGTCCCCGACGACGTGTACGCTTCGGGCGCCCGGGGCCCAGACGGCGAACGAAGTCCCGGAGAGCCCCTGGTGGACGCGCACGTTGGCTCCCAGGTACCGCCACAGCCCCTCATGTCGACCCTCGCCCAGCAGGTGGAGGTCCATCTCCCCCAGCGTCGGCCAACATCCGTAGGGATCGTCGAACGACGTCGTCGTGCCGTTGCGGTCGGTCGACTCGAGGCGGTAGGCGGGGACGGTGTCCGCCTCCAGCACGCCGGCGAAGACACCGGCGGCGTGGATGCGTCGCATCTCGATCCGCGCCGTGTCGGTCAGCACCGCCATCCCCGCGGCGTCCGGGCGCCAGCCGCGGATCACCACTCGCACCCGTCCGTCACCACCCTCCTCCAGGTGCGGGCCCAGGATCTGGTGCGGGTCGTGATGATCACCTGCGACGAGCCGCTCGAGATCTGCCTGGTGGACCGAACCCTGCAGTTCGACCGGTGCACTCATGACCGTTCCTTCCCCGACCAGGCGTGGGTCGCCCGGCCCGTCGCGCGGCACATCCCCCGAGCCTCTTCTTCCCGGTCGGAACCGCTGCTTTTCAATAGCACAGAAAATCGGGTCAACACCACCAAACACTCCATTCCGTACGCCCTGCATTGCATCCTGACGATCGCCGTGACCTGGAAACAGGGACGAAAGTCCCTGACTCAGCGCCCAACCGATGCCTGGCGAAGGCAACGCCATTCTGCTGCTGTGCTCCGCATCGACGATCAGGATTCCCATCGGCGTGCACCCCAAACGTCGATGCCTATCCCGGTCGCGCCTTAGCCGATAGAAGAGCCGATACACCGCTTGGTACCAGCGCAACCCGCGGCTGTTGGGATGCTGGTCGGTGGCACGGTCTGTGCTCATTTGTTCCTGTCCTTCTATCCTGCCGACAGATCGCCGGGGTATCACGGGTTATCGCCCCTGGTCTCGAATCAGCTTGGAGCGCAGCCGGTTTCGGTGTTCACGGTTCACGGCCAGGATGGTGGTCGAGCCAGCAGTAGGCGGCGAGCTTGACCCGGTCATTAAACAGGAACCACAACACCGCGTAGGCCCACACGAGACCGGCCCGGCGCCACCCCAGCGGGGTCATCAGCACCCCGTAGACAGCGATCAGGGTGGCGATGGCCTGGTTCCGAAGACCGCGGCCAGCAGGATGGGTGCGGATGCGGGCCGTGACCAGAAGGGGCCACGGGCGCGGGTGAGGAAGGTGGTCAGATGGCCGGCGACTGACAGTTTGAGGTAGATCACGGTGCGGATCATGTCGTGGCTGAGGCCAAAAACCTGATCGGCGAGGAAGAAAAGCACGAACGTCGCAACGACACCGATGACGCCCTGCGCAGTGGCGATGGTCAGCACAACGCGCATGTCCCACTTGACGGGCTTCGGTGAGCCGCGCACATGATCGTAGGCGATGGACAGGATCGCGCCGTCGTTGAGCACCGCCAGGAACACGATCATCACGGCGGTGACCGGGAAGAAGTTCATGAACACGATCGCCACAGTGATCAGCAGCAGCACCCGGATGGTTTCGCGCGGGGACGTCGTTGACCCATCGCCGGTCATCCCGACGATGTGCCCGCGGGTCTGCAACAGCCGCACGATGCGGTATTTGTGTTCGGGAAACACCTGCGCGAACCCGTCGGCTGCTTGCACCCGGGCAGCTAAATCGTCGTCGCCGGTGGCGGTGTCGAGGGTGGAGGCATCGAGGATCTGATCGCACCGTCGCCGTCCGTCCTGGCCACACTGAGGGATCGGTACCCGCGGGTGGCGAACCGTTCGACCACGTCACCGACCTGGGTGGCGGCGCCATCACGCTCACACAAGGCGGCGATGATCTGCGGTGCGCCCTTGCTGACCCGAAATGTCTGACCGTCGGAGTCGCGCACCAGCGCCTCGGTGCGTTTGCTGACCGGGTCGAACGGAATGAACTCCTCCACCCGCGCCGCCGGTCGCTGGCCCGCGGCAGCCATCACCGCCAAATCGATGAGGTCGTTATCTTCGGCACGCGAGGCCAACGCGGCGACCGCGAGCAGGTCGTCGTCGGAGATGCCTTGGGCGGTCCAGCGGGCCGCGACCGCCAGACGGTTCTGGGTCAGGGTGCCGGTCTTGTCCGAACACAACAGGTCGATGCCGCCGAGTTCCTCGACCGCGGGCAGGTGGCTGACCACGGCCTGCCGATGCGCCAGCTGGCGGGCACCCACGGCCATGGTCACCGACAGCACCGCGGGCAGCGCGACTGGGATCGACGCGATCGTGACCACCCGCGCAAACTCGAGAGTCTGCAGCACCGGGTTACCCCGGACCAGCGAGCACCGTCAACGTCACCGATGCGACCGCGATCATGGTCGGGTGGTTGCCGATGCGCAGGACCGCGCGCTGGAAGTGGCTGACCGTGCCCGCTATCTCCACCAGCGCAGTGGTCTCCCCCATATACGACGACGCCCCGGCGGCACACACCAGCGCGTCGGCTTCGCCGCGCACCAGCACCGAACCGGAATACAAGCTCTGGCCCTGCCCACGGCTCACGGCCAGCGACTCGCCGGTCAGCGCCGCACCGCCGCCGTCACCCACGCGCCGTCGCGCAACACCCGCGCCGAGGAAGCCAGCCGCTGCTTGAGCGCGGCGATCGCGTTTGCCGCCTGGTGCTCCTCGGCGAAGGCCACCAGCCCGTTCATCGCCAACAGCACCCCGATGATCGCCGCGTCGGTCCAATGCCGGGCAGCCAGCGACAACACCAGTGCAACCTCGACCATCCACGGGATCGGCCCCCAGAAATACCCCAAAACACCAACACCGGATTGCGATGCCGCTCAGCAATCTCGTTGGGACCGTGATGCTGCAGTCGTTGCAGCGCCTCGACTGCCGTCAAACCTGCTGCGGAGCTGTCCAATTCGGCCAGCAGCTGCGGCAGCGGTCACTCGGTCAGTTTGTCGGTGGCTCCGCCAACCCGCCTCCCACCTCGGGTATGGCCATGCCCGCGGCGCACGGCGATATGACCTAATGCGTTGGCCATGAACGTTTTTCCCACGCCGACTGGGCCCATGATGAGGACGTTGTGGGCGTCGGCGAGAAGCCGCAGCGAGGTCAGCTCGGCCCACAACTGCTTGTCATAATGGACTTCGGTCGAATCATCCCAGGCCGCAACTTTATCTGCGGATTCAGATGCGCGGCGCGACCGCCGTTGAATTGCCTCATGGTCACGCCGGGTGACCTCATCAGCCAGCAACATCTCCAAAAAGTCATGATGAGGCATGTGATTCGTGCGTGCCAGGGCCAGCCGTTTCGGCAACGCGTCCAGCAGCCTGCCCAATTCCAGCCGGCGCAAACTTGACGCGCTAACCCCAGGCCTAAAGCCCGGGGTCTGCGCACTACGGTCTCCCGATCAGCGACATCTTCCTCGACGAGGATTCTGCTGGCCGGCGCGCCGAGTCTTGAAGGGAAAGCGACGGATTCGAAAGCCTTTTCCTTAAAACTATTCGGGTGCGGCTCTTTTGAAGTGACGAGGACACCCGGTCTGTTGGGCTCGGTCTGACACGCTGCTGCACATCCCTCACCTGCGGTTTCGCTTGTGCTGTGCTCTATCTGTAGCTGATGCTAGATACAGATTGGAGTGCTGATGTCTCACCGTTTGCCCGAGCAATCGCTGCTGGCTGGCACGCTGACCACGTTTCGGCGCCGCTGCGGCAAGCCGAGCTGCCGCTGCGCCGCCGGCGACCCGCACGAGACCCCGGCGCTGCGCTACACCGAAGGCGGGCGCACCAAGCTGATCAC
>DATJBA010000135.1:0-11146 GCA_035515675.1 Mycobacterium sp. | reverse complement strand
AAACCAGCGGCTCGGGCCACCGCCACGGGGGCGGCCGAGTCCCATTCGAACTGGCCTCCCGCGTGTACGTACACATCGGACAAACCTTGGACGATCGACGCCACCTTGGCTCCGGCGGAACCCATTTCCACCAGGGTGCCGTCCAACGCGTCGCGCACGGCCAGGGCGATGGCGGGCGGTCGGGTGCGCGATACCACGATGCGCGGCTTGCTCGGGGCCGCGGGAGGTGCTTCAACCTGGGGTGTCGCCAACGTGATTCCCTGAGCCGGCAGCGCAACCGCACCGGCGACGAGCTCACCGGCCTGCCAGAGTGCGACATGCACCGCCCAGTCCTCGCGCCCGAGCTCGGAGAATTCACGCGTGCCGTCGAGCGGATCGACAATCCACACCCGCTCCGAGCGCAATCGCACCGAGTCATCGGCGCCCTCCTCGGACAGCACCGCGTCGTCAGGCCGCTCGTTGGTGAGCTCTTCCATCAGAAAATCGTGGGATTGCTTGTCCCCCGCCGCTTTCCGCTCGCTCGCGTCGGTATCGGCGAATTCCTCCCGCACTCCGAGCAGCAGCCGCCCCGCTTCAGTGGCCAACCGGGCGGCCAGCTCGTGGTCATTCATCTGTCACCCCCGCGGCCATCACTATTTCCTCGAGCTATCGGTAGTTGCGCTAAACCTACAACGCTGCGCCTTCAGAGCCGAGTCGGGCCTTAGCCGGGGATATATCTGCCGACGGCCAGGGCCGCACGCCAGCGACCCAGCGCCTTCAGTGTCGGTACCTGTCGGCACCTCGCCCAGCCACGCTCAACTCCCCCGAAGACCGCCCGTCGATGATCAATAAAAACTCTAGACGAGCAGCCAAAACACTGTTACGGAAACCGTTGTCGGCCGGGGCACGCCACAATGTAACCATGACCACACCGACAGCTCCACGTAACGCCAACCAGATAGCCCTACACCGACGATGAGCACCGCCGTGCTCAAGGTCAGGCGCAACAGCTAGCCGCCGTTAGGAGCTCCCGTGTTGCACCTTTTATCGAGCGCGTCGCGGCACGTTCCGCGGGTGCCCAGAATCGTCATCGGTGTGGTCCTGGCTGTTCTGCTGATCGGTGTGCTCACCTTCGTCGGAATGAAGCTGACCCAGGGCCACCAAAGGGCCACGCCGCCACCCACCGCCCAACCGCCCCCGCCGCCGGAGACCTTTGCCATTCCGGGCTGCTACAACCTATCGCTCCCACCAACCGAGCGTCCAAAGAGGCTCAACATCGTGGGCTGCGCTAGCGTAGCCGTTGCCCTGCAAGACATGTCGTGGAGCTCATGGGGACCACAGGGCGCCGACGGGACTGGTACCGCCGTTTTCAAGATCTGCGATCCGAATTGTGCAGCCGGCTATCAACTTACAAACCCTGTGGTTGTGCATGTGTGGAATCCTCAGCCGCCACGGCCTGACGCCATCTGCCAGATGGGCTTGAAAATCTTTGCTGACATGATCTTGGCCTTCCCTAAAGGTGTTCCGCCACCCACCGCGCAGAAAATGAACACCCAGTACAATGGAATGCCGGCAGTGCATTACACCAACTACTCAGGCGCCAACACCCGCGACACCCAATTCATCGGCTACACGTTTTGCAACTAACCGTTGCTCAGACCTCGATGACGACGGCGCCGCCCTGGCCACCGCCTGCACACATCGCCGCGACCCCGATGCCGCCGCCGCGGCGGGCCAGCTCGTAGGTCAGCGTGGTGACCATGCGTGCCCCCGAGGCCGCGATGGGGTGGCCGAGGCTGCAGCCGCTACCAGAGAAGTTCACTTTCTTCTCGTCGATGCCGTACTCACGGCACGCCGCGATCGGCACGGAGGCGAACGCCTCGTTGATCTCCCACAGCGCCACATCGCCGACCGACAGACCGGCCCGTTGCAGCACCTTCCCGATGGCCTTGACGGCACCCAGGCCGGTGTCCCTGGGCGGCACCCCGACAGCGGCCCACACCTTGACCGTGCCCATCACGTTGAGCTTCTCGGCGTCGGCGTAATCGCGGTCGACGAGCGCGACGGCGGCGGCGGCATCGTTGGTGCCACTGCTGTTGCCCGCCGTGATCGAGAATCCCTCGATCTCGGGGTGAAGCACTTTGAGCGCAGCGAGTTTCTCGACGGTGGTATCGCGACGAGGATGCTCGTCGACCGAGAACTCGGTCACCGAACCGTCGGGCTGGGTGATCTTCAGGGAGACGATCTCGTCGACAAACTTGCCCGCGTCCATGGCCGCGATGGCGCGCTGGTGTGATCGGGCCGCCCAGGCGTCCATCTCCTCGCGAGTGATGCCGACCGCCTGCGCGGTGTTCCAGCCGACCGTGATGGACATGTCCCTGGTGGGCGCGTCTGGAGTCTCGACGTGGGTCGGCGGCATCCACCGCTCCTCGAACTTGAGCTCGGGGCTGGGAATCCGCCAGTTGGTCAGCGGTGTCATCGACAACGACTGCACACCGCCGGCGATGAGCACGCGCTCCATCCCGGAGCCGATCTGGGCAGCGGCGTTGCCGATGGCGGTGAGGCTACCTGCACAGTGCCGGTTCACCGACTGACCCGGAACGTCCTCCATGCCGGTCGCGGTGGCCGCGTACCGGGCTAAATCCCCGCCGCCGTAGTGTGATTCGGCGAAGATGATGTCGTCGACGGCAGCCGGGTCGACGCCGGATCTGCGTATCACCTCCGGAAGTACTGCGGTGATCAGCGACTCGGGCGGCGTGTTGACGAGCGTCCCCTTAAAGGAGCGGCCGATCGCCGTCCGAACGGCTCCGACGATCACAGCTGTAGCCACGTTGTCAACCTCGAATTGTCTGGCTGCGGTCGGCAGCACGGGTGGGGTGTGCGGTCGGACGCCGCGACGCGAATCGTATCAAATACCGTATGGACAATAGTAATGGGCTAAGTTCACGGTGGCGGGCTCACCGCTACGCCTTCTGAGCTGACCAGTCGCATGCGGTCAGGTCAGTTCGTCTACGCCACCAAGTTGAGGCTTTGCCCTGGATCGAACTTTCTCCACTGAGTGGCCAAGTAGACGACGAGCAGAATCGCGATTGCGCCGCCGACAACATTCTTTACGAAGTCCTCCAGCAACCATCGTTATTCCGGTTCGCTTAAGCAGCGAAATGACCCCCGTTGAGCCCGGAACCCACCGGTGTGAGAGCTTACGTCGATTGATTGCACAGGAGGTCCTCGTGGCGAAGACGGACATCGCAGCACTGCTCGCGGTCGCAGCGGCCCTGATGATCGGGATCGGCGATGTCCTCCAGCAGCAATCCGCCCAGCAGGTCACAGACAAGCCGGTCGGCACCTTCGCTCTTTTCAGCCGGCTGCTGCGCGATCGCCGGTGGTGGGCTGGCAGCCTCGTGGCCGGGGCCGGGTTCGGGCTGCAGGCCGCTGCGCTCGGCCTGGGTTCGGTGGTGCTCGTGCAGGCGCTATTAGTGACCTCGTTGCTGTTCGCGCTGGTCATCAGCGCGAGGGTGAACCACCGCAGAGTCACCCGCTGGCAAGGGATCTGGGCCGCGCTGCTCGCCGCTGCCGTTACGGTGGTGGTTACCGTCGGCAACCCGCAAGCCGGGAACCCACGAGGGTCATTTCAGACGTGGGCCATCGTGGCCGCAGTCATGGGCCCGGCAGTGATCCTGTGTGTGATCGGCGCCCGCATCTTCTCGGGTTCGGTCAGCGCACTGTTGCTGGGGCTGATGTCCGGTTCGCTGTGGGGCCTGTTCTCGGTGTTGACCAAGGGCGTAGTCGACCAGCTCGACCACGGCATCTCGGCGTTGCTGCGCATACCTGAGCTATACGTGTGGGCGGTGCTGGCGATCGCCGCCACAGCCTGGGAGCAGTCGGCGTTTCGGGCCGGCCCGCTGACCGCGTCGCTGCCCGCGGTGACTGTCTCCGAGCCCATCGTCGGATCGGTGCTCGGCCTCGCAGTGCTGGGTGAGACGCTGAACACCAACCATGTCGGGCTGGTCGCACTCGGCGTGTCGGTCGCGGTAATGGCCGCCGCGACGGTGGCGTTGGCTCGCAGCCAGGCCGCTGCGGTCTCGGCCATCGACGGGAGGCCGACGCCGACACCGAAAATTACCTGATGTGATCCGTGGCCCCGATGTTGCCTGCAATGAGGACTATCGGCCCTACGCCCAGTGCGGGAACGAGAAGACTCTGCGGTAGCTGAAGGTACGACGCAGCGGGATCGGTCGGTTGGCGGCGTCCTACAACAGCAATGGATGTGTTCATGATCGGAGGAGCAGGGAAATGACCCAAGGCGAGCCCGCCGGCGTCGGTCTGCCGGATGGCCGCCCGCCGTTTACCTACCGACCCTAGCTACTCGCGCCGACCACGGCGTACGATCTGGCGGCCAAGCCAGTCAAGCGACGAGACTTGCGCCATCACCGAACCTGGTAGTAAGCCGTACCCGCATGTTGCATCGCGATACATGGTCTCGTGCAGTCTGCTCGGGGTTCGGTCGCACTGTGTTTGAGGAGGGACAAGTGAGCACATCAGAGACGGCGGCTGAGAGTGGCGGAGGGTTGCCCATAATCCAACTCTCACAGCTGCTGCGCGCGCCGGTGCTGGCCCGCTCCGGCGAGGCGGTGGGCCGAGTTGAGGACGTAATCGTGCGATTGCGTGGTGCCGATGAATATCCGCTGGTGACCGGGATCGTGGCCGGGGTCGGCGGACGGCGGGTGTTCATCGGCAGCCCCTCCATTGACGAGTACGCCGCGGACCGGGTTGTGTTGGCCAAGAGCAAGGTTGACCTTCGTGGTTTTGAGCGCCGCGAAGGTGAGGTGCTGCTGCGCGCCGATGTGCTCGGGCATCGGTTGATCGATGTGGCCGCCGTGGAGCTGGTGCGCGCCTACGACGTGCAGCTGGAAGACACCGGCGCCGGGTGGGTGCTTGCGCGGCTGGACACCCGCCGCCCACCAAGGTTTTTCGGGCTGATCAAGCGCTCCGGCGGGCACGCGGCCCGCGATTGGAAGGCATTCGAACCGCTCATCGGCGACGCTCGCTCCGATGCCGTGCGTCGTCGCTGGGGCAGGGTCGGCGAGTTCAAACCCGCCGAGATCGCCGATCTTCTCGAGGAAGCCGACAAGGTCGAGGGCGGCGAGATCCTCGACCGGGTCCGCAGCGACCCGGAATTGGAAGCCGACGTCTTCGAAGAACTCGACCCGGACAAGGCCAGCCGACTACTCGACGGCATGCCCGATGATGAGGTCGCGGCGCTGCTGGGCCGGATGCGCGCCGACGATGCCGCCGACGCGCTCGCCGACCTGCGCCAATCGCGGCGCCGGCGGGTGCTGGACATGATGCCCGCCCCGCAGCGCATCAAGGTGATCACCTTGATGGGGTTCAACCCCGAAAGCGCCGGCGGGCTGATGAATGTCGACTTCGTCTCCTGCGCCGCCACCACAACCGCGGGCTCGGCGCTGGCGTTGATCGCGGCCGCCCGCACCATCCAGCCGGAGGCATTGATCAAGATGCATGTTCTCGATGAGGAGAAACGCCTCGCCGGTATGGTGTCGGTGATCACCTTGTTGCAGGCCGAACGCAGCGAAAACGTTGGGGCACTTATGGAATCCGACCCGGTGTGCGTCAGCCCCGACGCCGACTTAACCGACATCGCACTGTTGATGGCCGACTTCAACCTCTACTCCATCCCCGTAGTCGACGAGCAGGACCGCGTGCTCGGGGTGGTCACCGTCGACGATGTACTCGAGGCCACCATCCCCGAGGACTGGCGCCGCCGCGAACCCGCCCCCCGTCCGGTCCGCGAAATCACCCAATCCGATGATGACCGCAACGCACCTGTGCTGGGAGGTGAGGCACCGTGACCTCAGACGCCGACAACGCCACCCGTGCAGGGGCGCCGGTCGAACAGGCGGTGCCGCAGCGCAGCGCCGTGCTCGACACCGCGCACCTGGGTGACATCGAGGGCGCGTTCGGGCGTATCAGCGTCGGCGAGACCGAGCATGCCCGCACGTTGAAGACCCGGCTGCTGACCCTGCTGGCAATCGTCGGCCCCGGGATCATCGTGATGGTCGGCGATAACGACGCCGGCGGGGTGGCCACCTACGCCCAGGCCGGCCAGAACTACGGCTACTCCCTGCTGTGGGTGCTGCTGCTGCTGATCCCGGTGCTCATCGTCAACCAGGAAATGGTGGTCCGGCTCGGCGCGGTCACCGGGGTCGGGCACGCACGGTTGATCAACGAACGCTTCGGCCGCGGCTGGGGCTGGTTTTCGGTGGGCGACCTGTTCCTGCTCAACTTCTTGACGATCGTCACCGAGTTCATCGGCATCACCCTGGCCGCCGACTACATCGGCATCTCCAAATACATTGTGGTGCCGGTCTCGGCGGTGGCGCTGGTCGCGATCATGGCTACCGGCAGCTTCCGGCGGTGGGAGCGAGCCATGTTCGTCTTCATCGCCGTCAGCCTGGTGCAGGTCCCGATGCTGCTGATGTCGCACCCACAGTGGGGCCATGCGGCGAAATCATTTGTGGTGCCAAGCATCTCGGGTGGCGTGAACTCGGATGCGGTGCTGCTGATCATCGCCATCGTCGGCACCACTGTGGCACCCTGGCAGCTGTTTTTTCAGCAGTCCAACGTCGTCGACAAACGCATCACCCCCCGGTTCATGGCCTATGAACGCGCTGACACCGTACTGGGGGCCTTCGTCGTGGTAATCGGAGCCGCCGCGCTGCTGATGACCGGCGACTGGGCGGCACGCTCCACCAACACCGAAGGTCGTTTCTCTGACGCCGGCGCCATCGCACACCTGCTCGGCCGGCACAGCGAGGTGCTCGGCTCGATATTTGCGATCGTGCTGATCGACGCCTCGATCCTCGGTGCAGCCGCGGTGACCCTGGCCACCAGCTACGCCTTCGGCGACGTGTTCGGTCTGAAGCACTCGCTGCACCGCGGGTTCGCCGACGCCAAACAGTTCTACTTCTCCTACACCGCAATGGTGGTGTTATCCGCGGCCATCGTGCTGATCCCCGGCGCCCCACTCGGGTTGATCACCACCGCCGTGCAGGCCCTTGCCGGCCTGCTGTTGCCCAGCGCCAGCGTCTTTCTACTGCTGTTGTGCAACGACCGGGAAGTGTTGGGGCCCTGGGTCAATCGGCCCTGGCTCAACTGGGTCGCCGGGCTGATCGTCGGCACCCTGCTGCTGCTGTCGGGGATCCTGATGGCCACCACCTTGTTCCGCAACCTCAACGTTGTCGCAGTCGCCGGCTACCTGGCCTTGACCCTAGTCGTACTCGCCGCCGCCGCGGTTCCGGGGCTGCGCTGGATGGCCCACCGCCAACCTGCACCACCGGCCGCAAAACCCCCGGCCCGCGCCGTCGACCGCAGCACCTGGCGGATGCCACCCCTGACCCTGCTAGAGCCGGTTACCTGGTCGCCTGGTACCCGACTCGGCATGATCGCTCTGCGCGCCTACCTGATCATCGGTGCGTTGCTGCTAGTGGTCAAAGCCATCCAGATCAGCCGCGGCTAGCCTTTGCGACCGCGCTGACAACCGCTTCACCTGAGGTCAAGGCGCCGTCGGCGAGCTAGCGAGCCGCTAGAGGACGGTGTTTCGGTGAGGTAGCAGTGCACGAAGTCGCCGTGCCCGCACGCCTGGGCAAATGCCAACTCGTCCGCACGGTCAGCCTGTTCCAGATCGGTCATCCACTGTCGGAGCAGAGCGGCAACCCTCCGGGGTGCATCATGGTCCGGATCGGCGCGTAAGTCATCAAAAGAGCGAATGTAGTGATCTGCCAATTCCAGCCGGTGAACTGCGGTCACCAGATCGATGGCTTCGCCCGCCCATAGCCGGACCATCCTGCGGTAAGCGGTGAGTTCGTCAACCGGCAGTCCGGCCGCACGCAGGACCACCCGAGCATCACCCAGCTCGGCGAGCACGTCTGTGCGCCGCGATTTCAGCCCCTCCCGGGCCGCCAAGAGGTCAACCCCGAACCGGATCCCGTCCGTCCTTCGCATGGTCGCTTCGTTGATCGTCGACGGATGGATGGCGTGCCCGACGTCAACACAGGCCCAATCTCTAAAACTTTCTGCCCAGAGACCGAATTCGCCGATGGCCACGTTCAGCTCGGCGCGATGGTGATCAAGGTGCTCAGCGAATCTGTGGTGACCGTGGCTGGTCATCAACTGCGACGCCTGCACCACGGCCTTGGTGAGCACACCGTGGGCCGCGATCAAAGCGTCGATGTGGTCACGGCACCGCCGCGTGTCACTCATACCACGGCCTACACCGTGCGGGCCAGACGGTGCACGAGCAACTCGGCGAACCTCGCCGGATCCTCAAGTGCGCCGCCTTCAGCGAGAAGTGCTGTCCCGTATAGCAATTCCGCGGTCTCAGCGACCGAGGGATCGTCACCACGGTCCTGGTGAGCTTGGCGCAGGCCGGTGACGAGCGGATGATTCGGATTGAGTTCGAGGATCCGCTTCCCCACCGGAACCTGCTGCCCGGAAGCCCGGTAGATGCGCGCAAGCGCCGGTGTGATCCCGAAGGCGTCGGTGATCAGGCAGGCCGGCGACTCGGTCAGACGGGTGGACAGCCGCACTTCTTTGACGTGATCACTCAACGTCTCCTTCAGCCAGGTCAGCAGGTCGAAAAAGTCTTTCGCCTGCTCCTCGCGCTCGGCCTCGTGCGCCGTCTTTTCCTCCTCGGAGTCGAGGTCCACCTCACCCTTGGCTACCGATTGCAGCGGTTTGCCGTCGAACTCGGTCACGGTCCCCACCCAGACCTCGTCGACCGGGTCCGTCAGCAGCAACACCTCGTAGCCCTTGGCCTTGAACGCCTCAAGGTGCGGTGACTTCAAGATTTGCTGACGTGTCTCGCCGGTGGCGTAGAAGATCTGCTCTTGACCGTCCTTCATGCGCTCGGCGTACTCGGCGAGGGTGGTGGCTTCCTCGTCGCTACGCGTCGAGGCGAACGACGAAATACGTAGCAGGGTGTCCTGGTTGTCGAAGTCCGACAGCAAGCCCTCCTTGAGGACCCTGCCGAACTGAGTCCAGAACGTGCGGTAGTCCTCGGGCCGCTCGGACTGCAGGTCCTTGATCGTGGAGAGGACCTTTTTGGTCAGCCGGCGACGGATCGCCCTGACCTGGCGATCCTGCTGCAGCATTTCGCGGGAAACGTTGAGCGACATGTCCTGTGCGTCGACGACACCCTTGATGAAGCGCAGGTACTCGGGCATGAGCTCATCGCAATCGCCCATGATGAACACACGCTTGACGTACAGCTGTACCCCGATGTGGGCGTCGCGGTTGAACAGGTCGAACGGGGCGTGTGACGGGATGAAGAGCAGGGCCTCGTACTCGAAGGTGCCCTCGGCTTTCATCGCGATGACCTCGAGCGGGTCGTCCCAGGCGTGCGCGATGTGCTTGTAGAACTCCTTGTACTCCTCGTCGGAGACCTCATCTTTGCGCCTGGCCCACAGCGCTTTCATCGAGTTGAGGGTCTCGGTTTCGATGGTGACGAGCTCTTCGCCGCCTTCTCCTTCCTCGGCCGGGGTACGTCGCTCGACCTCCATCCGGATGGGCCAGGCGATGAAGTCGGAGTACTTCTTGACCAGGTTCCTGATCTTCCACTCCGAGGCGTAGTCGTGCAGCTCGTCCTCGGTGTCTTCGGGCTTGAGGTGCAGGGTGACCGACGTTCCCTGGGGAGCATTGTCGACGGGTTCGATGGTGTAAGTGCTCTCACCGCTCCATTCCCACCTGGTGGCCTCGCTCTCGCCGGCCTTGCGTGTCAGCAGCTCAACCTTGTCGGCGACCATGAAACTCGAGTAGAAACCGATACCGAACTGGCCGATCAGTTCTTCCGAGGCGGCCGCGTTCTTGGCCTCGCGCAACTGCTGACGCAGCTCGGCGGTACCCGACTTGGCCAGAGTGCCGATCAGATCCACGACCTCGGCATGCGTCATACCGATGCCGTTGTCGCGAATGGTCAGCCTGCGCGCGGCCTGGTCCACGTCGATCTCGATGTGCAGATCCGAGGTGTCGACGTGCAAGTCCTTGTTCCGAAACGCTTCAAGCCGCAGCTTGTCCAGCGCATCGGAAGCGTTTGAGATCAACTCCCGCAGAAACGAATCCTTGTTGGAGTAGACCGAGTGGACCATCAAGTCCAACAGTTGTCGTGCCTCGGCCTGAAACTCCAACTGCTCGACACGTGCATTCATGAGATTTCCTTCGACGCCATGACACTTGAATTTACCGAGGTCCGAAGCGATCATGCCTTGGGGCCCGCTTCACCGCACGGGACGTGCGTCAAGGATCAGCCGAAGGCCTCACGAAGGTCTTTCTTGATCACTTTTCCGAATTGATTGCGTGGTAGCGTGTCGACGATCACGAGGCGCTCGGGCCATGCCCACCACCCCCGCCGAGCCGGCGATCACCGACGTGTCGGTATGGCGGATCCGTTTCGGGGCTGCAGTGGTCCACGACGAATAGTAAATCCATCGCGTGTCGCTGGTAGGTCCGGGTGGCGCCGTAAGCCCATCGACGCGTGCACGGGGCAGCCGAAGCTCACCGGCGACTGGGGTGTCGTTAGGTCAACGGTGATGACCTCGAAGCCCCCACCCGACGACAACGCCCGAGTAAGCCCACCGTGGTCGAATCCACGCCAAAACTCGGGCACCACAAGGAATTCAGTAGCCAGCTGTCCGGTGATGAAGCCGACGCCGTGTTCCCGCAGTATCGGGATTATTGGGTTTTGCACCGCACCGAGTCGGGCGAGCGCTGCCATCAGTGCGCTCGGAGGGGACCGCGGCTTTTAGCCGTCGGGGGAATCCGGGCAGGCGAACAGTGTCGGATCCGGTAGTTGTCGGTGTCGTTTCGCTTTCTCGTTTGGGAGATAGCAACAGTAGATGCTACAGTTCCTCTTCCAGTCGCGCCAGCCAGGCCTTGTTTTTCGTCAAACTCCTACGTGCACAAGGAGATTGCTCCACCGAGATACACACGACGGCTGGACACCCGTCGCAACGCGAACGGGTTCCGGCGACCTCGCGAACGGCTGTCAAGCGATCGCAGCGCCCACCAAATGACCGATCGCATAAGTGATCGTCAATGCAAGGCCACCGCCAACGACGTTGCGCACTACTGCACGGCCCTTCGGCGCTCCTCC
>DATJBA010000134.1:0-12562 GCA_035515675.1 Mycobacterium sp. | reverse complement strand
CCGCCTGGCTGCTGCGGCTGCGCGACTGCTGGTAAATGTCGCGCCGGGCCGCGAGCACCGCACCGCGCAGCTCCCGCTGTAGCGCCGCGCGTCGCTGGGCGCTCACCGTTTTCGCCGCGTCCCGCCCTGCGGCACGGGCCGTTTCGGCCAGCTGTGCGGCTTGGTCGCGGGCCGCAGCGAGGACGCGTTTTGCTTCCTGCTCCGCTTCGGCGATTTCACGTTCCCCATCAGCCCGGGCACACTCCAGCAGGCGCCGCCGCATCGGCTGCAGCGCCGCCATCGCCTTCTCGGCGTTCAGCGCGCTCATACCGGCATCACCGCGGTCAGCGGGTCGGCCCCGCTCAGCCGGCCACCCAACGCGTCAGCGGCCGCCGCGGTGAGGATGACCAGCGTCGTGCCGGATGGCAGGTTCTCCCATGCCTGGCGCACCTCATCCGGGCCCCGGGTAGGCATTGTGATCGCGCCTGCCATCGCATAACCGGCCACCAAAGCCGGCTCACCGATCACGACGACGGCTCCCACGTCAGGCCCGCTGTATCAAGATGACTGCCACGACGAGCCCGTAGATGGCGATGCCCTCGGCCAACCCGACGATCACCATCGCCCGGCCGAACAGCTCCGGCCGCTCGCTCAGCGCCGCCAGCGCCGCCGCGCCGGTGTACGCCACAGCGATCGCCGCACCGATCGACGACCCCGCGACGGCGATCGCCGCGCCCAGTAGCGCCGCCCAGTTGCTGCCCGCGCTGCCCGGTCCGGCCGCCGCGGCCGTTTCGGCTGCCGCCGGCCCAGCGGTCAACGCCTGCGCCAGCACCACCAGCGCCGCCAACACCACCACCGCGTTGACCGCCCAGAACAGCCGCACCGCCAGTCGGCCCCGGCGCCGGAAGAGCAGCAAGCTCACCGCGAATCCGGTGATCAGCGCCGGTGAAGCGATAACCCAGGTCAACATGCCGCAGCCTCCATTTCGACCACCGGGACCGTCCAGGGTCGGAATGGCCGGCCCTCACCGATGAATACCCGTGAAAACAATTCATAGAATTCCAGCCGCAGCGCCTGCACGCCCGCTACCAACGCCTCCAGCGCGAACGCCACCGCGTTGCCCACAGCGAACAGCACCACCGCCCCCACGGCGCCGATCCAGCTGTGCGCCCACAGTGCCGTCGTCCCGCGCCATACCACCCAGCCAAGCGCGGCGTGAGTCATGCCGAACGCTGCCAGGCGGGCGAACGACACCAGGTTGGACCCGAGACGCACCACCAAATCCAGCCCGCCTATCGCGGCCTGCAGGACTCCGGCGGCGCCGCCACCGGACTCGGCATACAGACCGATCAGCGCCTGCAGCAGACCGGCAACGCACAGCAGCAGCCCAACCGCCACCAGCACTCGGGGGCCGACCATGTAGCCGAGCAGTACCGCACCGGCGCCGGCGAACACGGTTGCCCCCGCAATCCCCGACGGCGCGTAGACGGCGAGCCGAAACCCGCCCTCACGCCAGCGGTTGACCGCCCCCACCGTGTAGGCGACCCCGAGTAACACCGCCCCGACCGCCAACGCGACCAGCAGCAGCCGCAGCGGATTATCCAGCGGGGCCAGCCACACCACCGGCACCAGTCCGGTCGGGCCGAAGCACTCCCCGTACAGGACCCCGAAGACACTCGCCGCGATCCCGGCGGCACCCACGAAACTCCACATCGGCCGCAGCGACGGAAACCGGCGGATCCAGCCGAGCCTGATCATGACCGCGGCAGCGACAAGCAGCAGCCCGTGCCCGACGTCGCCGAACATCATCCCGAACATCGCCACATAGGCCAGCCCGGCCCACACGGTGGGGTCGATGTCGTGGTACGGGACGGTGCCGTAGGTGCGCACCAGCGCCGAGAAGCTGCCGGAAAGCCCGGGCCTGGTAGTGAGCAGCGTTGGCGGATCCACCCCTCGCGGGGTGGGCAGGGGCACTGCGGCGGCCCCGGCCGCGTCCAGGCGCGCGCCCAGCCTGAGTAGCTGGTCGGCCGGGCACCAGCCCAGGACCGCTACCACGTCCCGGCGGCGCACTGCGCCCGCGGCGTACCGCTGCAGCTGCGCCTCACCGGCCAGGAGATCCGCCCGGCCGGCCCGCTCCAGATCGGCAACGTCCGGCTCGCCGGCCGGCAACGCCACCGCCGCGCCGCCGTGCGCCGACCCGGGGTGCGCGCCCATCCGCTGCAGCGCCAGTGCTGCCTGACCCGGTGCCCCGTTGCTGTCGGGGGGTTCATCGAGCTCGACGCTGCCGGATCGGGCCACGTCCACCAGCGCGTCGCGCAGCGCGTCCGCCGGCGCCAGCACCGCGATCCGCTGCATGCGCGCCGGGCTAAAACGTCGCGCGAAGGCACGGCGTCCTTCAGGCCGTTCGGCCTGGTCAGGTGAGGACATCGTAAACATCCATCGGGCCGCCGCCGTGCGATGCCAGTGCCAGCGCCGCGCGGCACCGCCACGCGTCGGCGGCCAGCACCGCGACCGCCCCGATCGTTTGCGCCCGGGTGAACTCACTGCGGCCCAGTATGGTCAGCCCGTCGGCTTCCACTCGCGCCCACCAGCGCGCCTCCGCGGTCCACAGGCCGCCGGCCCCAGTTGTGCCGTCGAACAACCATCGAAGCCGGGCGGCAATCGCGTCGGCGAACGAGGCCAGGTCACTTGCCGCTACCGCCGCGCCCAACACCAGGCGGGCACGCGCCGGCACCGGCTCGGGCAACTCACGCTGTTCCACTAACCGCCGGCGCGCCACAGACAAAGCCAACCACGCATCCGCCCAATCCCGCGCCTCGGGAACCGCGTTGGCCACCCGCGCCGCCCAGCCGATCTGCACCGCCAACGCGATGTCCGACGGTGATTCCGATCCCGGGTCGCCCCACATCGTCTGGGCCAGGGTGTCGCGCAGCTGCGCCAGCGAGCGGGTCTCGCTCAGCCGCAGCCACGCACTACTCAGTGCGCCCAGTGTGTAGGACGGGCGGGCCGGCGCGCCGGCCAACTTCCGCGCATGGGCGGCGATGTTGTTGGCTTCAAAGCCGGCGGCCATTGCGCGGATGGCCCGCGCGCCCGGCGCCGGTTGCCATCCGGCCAGCACCCGCAAATGCCACAACAACGCGGCGCACACCGCGTGATCGGTGTCGTGTGCGGGCTGTCCCACGGTGATGTGACGGCCGTACGCGGTAGCGGCCAGTGCCTGCTGCGCGTCGGTCAGCGAGTTCATCGCCGCGAGGGCCCGGGCACCCCCCACACCCAACCGCCGGTTGAGTAAGGCCCTGGCGCGCACGTTGCCCGCCACCCACTGAGCGCTCACTGATCGCTCTCCGCCGTCGTGGAGCGAACGAGGGCGTCGAGCCATTCCCGGGCCGCAGCCGCGACGCTGTCGGCATCCTGCGCCGACCGCTCGTCGGCCCGCTGGCGCAGCCGGGCGATCTCGGCCTCCGTCTGGCTTCGCATCTCGTCCTCGTCGGCGCCGGCTTCGCGCAGCGCATCCGCTTGCGCTTGGGCCCGCACAGTCTCGGCGTTGTCACGGGCTTTCGCGACCAATTCGGCCGCCTGACGTTGGGCGGCGCGGCGGATCTTCTGCGCCCGGTCGGCGGCGGCCTGGCGGGTCCGCGCTGCCTCCTCTTGCGCATCGTCCAGAAGTGCCAGCACTTCGGCGAGCTCGGCCGCCGCGTCGGCGCTGCGGTCCGCCGGGATGCCGGGACGGCCGGCGGCACCCGGTGTGCCAGCCGGACGGAAGCGGTCTAGAGCATTTCGCCACTGCGGCACCGCGCTCCTCCTCCTGGGCGCCGACCTCATGGGCTGAAAAGCGTTACGCGGGAGATGTTTTGGGCAATCCCGACGCTGGACGTGCGCCACCAACCCGCAACCCAAACGCGCAGCGTCCAGAATAGTGGCTGATCAGAACGAGCAGAGTCCAATGGCCTACTGCGGATTGGTGCTGGCCCTGTGACGGACTGCGCAACGCCGGGCCGTAAAGATACCGTATATCCGGCAGTTGTATCGGAGTGGATTCGTCGTACCGTCATCGCAACCGCTGTTCGCGATTGCCGGGAGGTCGGTCATGCTGGACGTGGTATTTGTCGCACTACTGGTCGGCCTGGCCGCCCTTGCTGTCGGATTCGCCGTCGCATGTGATCGGTTGTTGGGTCCCGACGAGCCTGTGCTGGCCGAGGCGGGCCGTGCGGGTGCACCACGGACCGAGCGCGAGTCGGTATGACGTTTGACGATGTGACAGGAATCGTCGTCGCTGTTTTGCTGGGTGCTTACCTGGTCTACGGGCTGATCCGACACGGGGACCTGTAGATGGTCGCGGCGAGTTGGGCGCAGATCGTGGTGGTGTTCGCGCTACTGGTCATCAGCACGCCGATTTTGGGCAACTACCTCGCCAAGGTGTACCGCAATGAGGAGGCGCCCGGCGATCGGGTGTTCCTTCCGGTGGAACGACTGGTCTACCGGTTGCTGCGCATCGACCCGCAAGGTGAGCAGCGCTGGACCGCCTTCGTCGGCTCGGCGATGGCCCTGACCTTCGTCGGGGTGCTGCTGAATTACCTTCTTTTTCGCATCCAGCACCTGCTGCCGGGCAACCCCGATCACCTCCCCGGAGTGAGCCCGGCGCTGGCGTTCAACACCGCGGTCAGCTTCGTCACCAATACCGACTGGCAGAACTACACAGGCGAATCCACGCTGAGCCAGTTCAGTCAGATGTTCGCACTGGTGGTGCATCAATTCTTGTCGGCGGCCATCGGGATGGCGCTGGCAGCGGCGTTCATCCGCGGCGTGATCCGCACCCGCACAACGACGTTGGGCAACTTCTGGGTCGACATAGTGCGGTCCATCGTGCGGGTGTTGGTGCCGCTGAGCTTCGTGTTCGCGATCGTGCTGCTGGCCGCGGGCGTGATCGACAACTTCCATGCCACACGTGTGGTGGCAACGATCTCCTCGATGTCCTCATCCGCCACCGGGGCCACGGCCCAGCAAAGCATCCCCGGTGGTCCGGTGGCGAGCATGGTGCCGATCGAAATGATCGGCGACAACGGCGGCGGCTACTTTGGCGCCAATATGGCCCATCCGTTCCAGAATCCCAACCCCGTTATCAATGTGCTCACCATCTGGCTGGCCGCGTCGATACCGTTCGCGTTCCCGTGGGCCTATGGCCGGCTCGTTGGATCTATGCGCCAGGCGACGGTGCTGATCGTGGCCATGGCCACCTTGTACGCGGTGTCGGTGGTCGTGGTGGCCGCCCTGGAAGCCCACGGCAACTCCCATCTCGCGCAGTTCGGCATCGCCCAGTACCCCACCGGCACCAATCCCGGCGGCAACCTTGAGGGCAAGGATTTGCGGCTCGGAGCGACCGGATCTGCGTTGAACGCCGTCACCATGACCTCCACCTCTACCGGCGGGGTGAACTCGGCCGTGGAGAGCTATACACCGCTGGGCGGCGGCCTGCCGTTGTCGGACATGATGCTCGGCGAGGTCATTCCCGGCGGCACCGGCACCGGCCTGTACGGGATGTTGATTTTTGTGCTGATCACCGCGTTCATCACCGGGCTCATGGTCGGGCGCACCCCGATGTACCTGGGTAAACGTTTGCTGGCCGGGGATATGACCCTGGCGGCGATCTACATCCTGGTGCTCCCGATCACCGTATTGAGCTTCGCCGGCGTCTCGCTGCTGCTGCCGTCGGCCGCCCACCAGATCTCCACGACCGGGCCGCACGCGGTGACCGAGGCCGTCTACGCCTACACCTCGGCCGCCCACAACAACGGCTCGGCGTTCGCCGGGCTGGCCGGCAACACCCTCTGGTACAACTCGACGCTGGCGCTGGCCATGTGGATCGGGCGGTTTTTCGAGATCGTTCCCGCGCTGGCGCTGGCCGGTTCGCTCGCTCGCAAACGCACGTACACCGTCACCGCCGGAACGCTGCGGACCGACACACCGCTGTTCACCGCAGTGCTCGCCGCCATCGTGGTGATCTTGGTCGGGCTGACCTACTTCCCGGTGCTGGCGATGGGGCCGCTGGCCGAACACTTCTCCGGGCACTTCGGGGTCTGAATGACAACGACACAGACCGCTGTCCCGCCCGGGAGGCACCTGGGCCGCGAAACCCGACGGCTGCGCGAGTTGTCGATCCTGGACCCCGGGATCCTGCGCAAGGCCCTCATCGATGCGCTGCTCAAACTTGATCCCCGACTGATGGTGCACAAGCCGGTGATGTTCGTCGTCTATATCGGCAGCATCTGGACAACGCTGCTGTTTGTTCGCGACGCGCCCAATTCCAGTGCCACAGATAACCTGTTCACCGGCCTGGTGGTGCTGTTCTTGTGGTTCACGGTGCTGTTCGCCAATTTTGCCGACGCAATGGCCGAAGGCCGGGGCAAGGCGCACGCCGACGCGTTGCGCCGAGCGCGGCAGGAAACCGTCGCCCACGTGCTGGCGCCCGACGGCACTGTGGTAGACACGCCCTCCACGCAGCTGAAAACCGGTGACAGGTGCGTGGTTGTCGCCGGGCAGGCCATTCCCGGCGACGGCGAGGTCATCGACGGCATGGCGATGGTTGATGAATCCGCCATCACCGGCGAGTCGGCTCCCGTGGTGCGCGAGTCCGGCGGCGACCGGTCGGCGGTCACCGGCGGCACGGTGGTGTTGTCGGATCGGATCGTCGTCACGATCACCTCTCCGCCCGGGCAGACCTTTTTAGACCGCATGATCGCGTTGGTGGAAGGCGCGGACCGCCAACGAACCCAAAACGAGCTGGCCCTGACGGTGGTGCTGGTCGGCCTCACCCTCGTCTTCCTGATCGCAGTCAGTACCTTCCAATTGGTCGCGATCTTCTCAGGAGTCAAGCAGCCGATCGTTTTGCTGGTCGCCCTGCTGGTGCTGCTGTCACCCACCACGATCGGCGCATTGATCTCTGCGATCGGGATTGCCGGCATGGACCGGATGATCCGTCACAATGTGCTGGCTATGTCGGGGCGGGCGGTGGAAGCCGCCGGTGATGTGACCACGCTGCTGTTAGACAAGACGGGCACGATCACCTTCGGCAACCGGATGGCCACCGAGTTCCTGCCGGTCGGGGGCACCGACGAGCACACACTGGCCGATGCGGCGCACCTGTCGTCGCTGGCCGACGAAACCCCCGAAGGCCGCTCGATCGTGGAGTTCGCCCAACACCGCTATGGCTGCCAACCGCACGACCTCTCGGGCGCGACGCTGGTTGAGTTCAGCGCCAAGACCAGGATGTCGGGCATCGACTGGCAGGGCCGGAAAGTCCGCAAAGGTGCGGTCGGGGCGGTCAGCGATTGGGTACGCGCCAACGGCGGCACGGTGCCAGCGGATACCGACGGCATCGTCGAGCGCATCACCAGCAGTGGCGGCACCCCGCTTGCTGTTGCCGACGGGACCACCATGTTAGGGGTGATTCACCTCAAAGACACTGTTAAGGCCGGGATTTCGGAGCGCCTCGCCGCCATGCGCCCGTTCGGCATCCACACGGTGATGGTGACCGGCGACAATCCGGCCACCGCTGCGGCCATCGCCGCTGAGGCCGGTGTGGACGAGTTCATCGCCGAGGCCACCCCGCAACAGAAAATGGAGCGGATCCGCGCCGAGCAGGCCGGCGGCGATCTGGTCGCGATGACCGGCGACGGCACCAACGACGCCCCGGCCCTGGCGCTGGCCGATGTCGGAGTGGCCATGAACACCGGCACCCAGGCCGCCAAGGAGGCCGGCAACCTGGTCGACCTGGACAGCGACCCGACCAAGCTCATGGAGATCGTCGAGGTGGGCAAGCAGCTGCTGATCACCCGGGGGTCGCTGACCACCTTCTCCATCTGCAACGACGTGGCCAAGTACTTCGTGGCGATCCCGGCGATGGTGCATGCCGTCTTCCCGGAGTTGGCCGCGATCGACATCCTGAACCTGCACAACCCGCACACCGCAATCCTGTCCGCGGTGATCTTCAACGCGATCATCATCGTGCTGATGATCCCGCTGGCACTGCGCGGTGTTCGCGTCAAGGCGATGGGCGCCACCGCGATGCTGCGCCGCAACGTGCTGATCTACGGTGTCGGCGGACTGATCACCCCGTTTGTGCTCATCAAGCTGATCGACATCGCCATCGTCGCGCCGATAGGAATCCACTGATGCTGCGCACTCAACTGGTCCCGGCGATTCTGCTCACCCTGCTGGCCAGCCTGGTGCTGGGCGTCGCCTACCCGTTCGCCACCTACGGCATCGGCCAACTGGCCTTCCGGCGCCAGGCCGACGGCTCGCTAATCAGCCGCGACAACCAAATCGTCGGCTCGAGCCTGCTCGGTCAATCGTTCACAGATGTCAGCGGCAACCCGCTGCCCCAGTATTTCCAGCCCCGGCCGTCGGCCGCGGGAAACGGCTACGATGCCACCTCCAGCGCAGCGAGCAACCTCGGCCCCGGCGATCCCAGGCTGCTCGCTGCCATTCGTGACAGAGCCGCTGCCTATCGCGCCATCAACCACTTGCCCGGCGATGCGGCGGTGCCCATCGACGCGGTAACCGCCTCCGGGTCGGGCCTGGACCCAGACATCTCGGTCGCCAACGCCGACCTCCAGTCGCCGCGGGTCGCCGCCGCCCGGCATCTGCCGCCCGACACCGTGGCGGCCCTGGTGCGCGACCACACCACCGGACGCGCACTGGGTTTCTTGGGAGAGACCGTGGTCAATGTCGTCGAGCTCAACCTTGCGCTCGATCAGCAGCAGCCGCCGCCACACTGACGATCACCGCTGGAGCGCCGTCCGGGCCGGTTTCCGTACGCAGCGATCCGTCGATTGCCTCAAGCAGGTCGCGCGCCGCCTCGACGGTGAAGGCGCCATCACCGAGACTGGCGGCATGGCCGTGCTGGGGCGGTCCGGCCTGGAAGCGGATCTCGACCCGGTCGCCGCACAGCGTTGCAGCGATCGACGGCATGCCGGTTGGGGGGCTGAGCCGGATCACGTAGACCGTCAACGCGGTCACGACCCGGGTGAGCACGGCGGCGTCGGACACGACGTTGGGCAGATCGTGGGGTATCAGCACGTTCACCGCGTGGTGACCGGGACCCAGTTCGTCGAGCGCGGCAGCCACTACCTCGGCAACATCCACCTGACGTATCCGCACGTCGAGCGCACCGGCGCGGGCCTTGGCCAGATCTTCGAGTTGGTTCGCCAGGACACCGATCCGGTAGACCATGCGCTCCACGGTGTCGATCGGCTTAATATCCCCCGCTGCGGCCGGTTCCGCCCGCACGGCCGCTACTGCCTTCTTGGCGGAGTCGACGCTGTCGGAAAGGGCGCGACCGGCCGCGGCCGCCAGTGCGGTGCGCCTGCGCTCGCTTTCGACCTCCTGCTCGGCGCCGGCGGCGCGCTGGCTGAGCCTGCGCTGGCGCAGATTCTGAGCGATCTGGGATGCGCACGCGGTGAAGATCTCCAGGTCAGTCGCCGATAACGCGGGCCCGCTGCCGGCCAGGACCGACGAGTGATCGAGCGCGGCCTGCACCGTCGCCTGCTCGGGCCGCTCCGGGGGCCGGTTCCCGCTGCTGGCGGTGACAACCCAGACACGCGGCGTCGCCGTGGGGCGTTCCAGCACGCTCAGCCCCTCCAGACCGAAGGTCTCGCGCATCAACTCCAGCAGCTGGGGAAGCTCCCCCTCCCCGCGCAGCAGTGCCTCGGCCATGGACGTCAGCACCGCGGCCTCCGCGCTTGACCGGGCGGCAAGCCGGTGTCGCCGTGCACTGACTTCCACTGTCCAGCTCACCAGCACCGCTACCGCCAGATACACCACCAGCGCCACAACGTCGTCGAGGAGCGCGACCCGCAACGAATACAGCGGCTTGGTCAGGAAGAAGTCCGCCGCCACCCCCGAGATGATCGCGGCGATCACCGCCGGATACCACCCTCCCATTACGGCGATCAAGACGATCACCGCCAGATACACCAGTAAGTCGACTGACAGGCTCAGCCGGGAGCGCAACAGCGCCAACACGACGGTCACGGCCGGCAGCAACATCACCATCAAGACCAGCGCCTGCAGGCGCCGGCGTCGACTGACACCGCGCAGCTGCGGAAGCCGCACCGCAAACCGTGACGGCGTCTCATCAGTCACCACGTGCACGTCGAGGTCGGGGCCGCTCAGCCCAGGCAGCCGACGGGCCACCACCTCCCGCCCGGTCAGCAGTCGCCACCAGGCGCTCGGGCGGCTTTCGCCGATGATCACTTGGGTGGCGTTTTCATGCTGCGCGAACTGTGCCAGCGCGCTGCTCACGTCGGCACCGACCACCTGACGCCAACTGCCGCCCAAACCCTCGACCAATGTGCGCAGGCTGACCAAGGTGGCCGCGTCCGCCCCCAGTCGTCCGTCGCTGCGCGACACGTACACGGCCATCAGGTCGCTGCCAGGAGTGCGCGCCGCCAGCCGCGCCGCCCGCCGGATCAGCGCCTCGCTTTCCGGGCCGCCGGACACGCCCACCACGATGCGCTCCCGGGCCTCCCACCCTACGCTGATCCCGTACTCTTGGCGGTAACGGCGCAAGCCCTCGTCAACCCGGCCGGCCATCCACAGCAACGCCAGTTCCCGCAACGCGGTGAGGTTGCCCGGCCGGAAATAGTGTGACAACGCCGCATCGATTCGATCCGGCGGATAGATGTCCCCGGCAACCATGCGCCGCCGCAACGCCTCCGTCGACAGGTCCACCAATTCCAGCTCGTCGGCCTCCCGCACCACCACATCCGGCACCGTTTCGCGCTGCCGGACGCCGGTAATGTCGGTCATTACATCGCCCAGCGATTCCAGATGCTGAATGTTGAGCGTCGTAATCACATCGATGCCGGCATCGAGTAGTTCCTCCACGTCCTCCCAGCGCTTCTTATTGCGCGAACCGGGGGCATTGGTGTGAGCCAGTTCGTCGACCAGCGCCAGCTGTGGGCGGCGGACGAGCACCGCGTCCACATCCATCTCCGGCAGCACCCCACCCCGATACGGGACTTGACGTCGGGGCACCACCTCCAAGCCCTCCACCAGCGCCTGAGTCGCCTGCCGGCCGTGCGGTTCGACGAAGCCGATCACGCAGTCGACGCCCTGCCTGCGCTGGCGGTGACCTTCGAGCAGCATCTCGTAGGTCTTGCCGACCCCCGGAGCAGCACCCAGATACACACGGAGCCGTCCCCGTGCCATCAGCAGCCGATTTCTGCGACCGTGTCGGCATAGCCGTCCATTGGTAGTCAGGGGCGCGGTGCCCGCGGCGCGGGCCCGTTTCCCCATCCCCCTTATCTGTGTTGAGGACCCCTGTAAAGGTTGAGAGTCCGAACGGTTATTTCCGGATGTTGGCCTCGTCGTCGCCCGTGCTTGCCCGCGGTGGACCCCGCGGGCGGGGTCAAGGTGAAGCGCCCGCAGCGCAGCGAGGACGAACGACCTTGATGCCGGCGAGGATGATCCACCGCATGCTAATGGAAGCTCCTTGGCGGATCACGGCGCCTCTAGCTGCGGGTTTGCAAAATTCTCATCAAAATGGCGGACCGCATTTTCTCATCTCCGTGGCGGATCCTATAACCATACGATTGTGCAAGCTCGAGGCGGCACCGTCCGTTGCGACGTGCCGGCGATGAGGCTTGGGCCGGGCGTCTCGCACTGCGCCGGCGGCTTACGCCGGGACCGGCGACCCGGCGCAGCGTGGTCACGTCCCCGTCGAGACAAATTCCGAGACGGACATTCGAGACACGATGACCTGCAGAAACCTTTGACGAGCCGGCTACGAGCCCGTTGTCTCGAATATGGTGTCTTGAGCTCAACCGGTCAGCGCATCACTGGACGAGGGTAGCCGGGCCGTTATCCCCAGAAGATGGGGTCGGCGCGGTCATCGAGGTAGTCGAGCAGGTCTTGGACTCGGGGGCTGGGATCGAGAAGTTCGTAGCGGTGGTATTTCAGGTTTCGGTCGCGCCAGTACAGGGTCCACAGCCCGGTGGTCTTGGTGTAGTGCAGGCGGGCGATCAGGAACCGGGTCCAGTCGGGGCCGAGGTCCTCGCGCCAGGGTGGTCGGCATTCGCAGATGGTCAGATGCCGTGGGGTGACGTCGCATTCGACGCGGATCTCGCCGCGAGCGTGCTCTGGGACCTGGTCGGCGCACCAGCGTTGTACGCGGGCGACGTCGAGCTCGGGAAGTCCGGCGGCGGCCATGCGGTCATGATCGCAGCCGAGAACCGTACCGGCTACGCAGGCTGAAGCAGGATCGGCTTTGGCTCGGCAGTGGCGAACGCCTCGGCTGGGGTGGCCCAGCCGAGCACTCGACGTGGGCGATGGTTGAGTTTCGTCGCGACAGCGTTGAGCTCGTCCTGGGTGAGCGTGGACAGGTCGGCGTTCTTGTGCAGGTATTGGCGCAGCAGCCGGTTGGTGTTCTCGTTGGTGCCGCGCTGCCATGGGTGGTTGCCATGGGTGGTGCGGGTCGCAGAAGAACACCGGCATCGACAGCGCCGCGGTGATCACCGCATGGTCGGCCATCTCGCGGCCGCGGTCCCAGGTCAACGACCGCCGCAGGTGCGTCGGCAGCCACCCC
>DATJBA010000133.1:0-25672 GCA_035515675.1 Mycobacterium sp. | reverse complement strand
CCCACCCGTTCGAGTGTCGAGCGGATCATTGCTTGGACCGCCACCAACCGTGGACGGCGGATCAAACTGCGCTACCTCGGCGTCGACAAGAACCACGCCTGGCTGCAACTCCGTTGTGCCGCAATCAATCTCCGCACACTCATCAACAGCGGCCTGACCCGCACGGACGGGGCGTGGACCATGGCCTGACGACCAGGGCCGGCAGCGGGCCCTTGATCAGGACCCAGCCCATGCCCAAACTGGTATCGGCGGGAAGAACGACCACGTTGTCGACCAATCAGGTCTGACTTACTGCCGAAGAAACGGCCTTGTCGGCGTTCTTCCCGCCCCTGCCGCGAACGTTGTTCAGACGCCTCCTAGGAACGTTCGGTTAGTGCCACCTCCTACGACCACGTCCTAACCTCGGGTCGGCGGTGCGCAGTCCTCCTAGGAGACTGATCTTGAAAAATACCCTCTGACGTGGGGCGGGCCGGGCTCGAACCCGCGACTAACGGATTATGAGTTCTCCGGCCGCGATATGGCCTAGATCGTGCCTGCTCGGGAGTGATAACGTAATTCTCCGATTCGTATAACGAGCCTACCGTCGGCCGCCCGACTCCCGGAGGTGACGTGTCAGCAGCATCGGGACGCCCGCTGCCCCTGATCACGCAGGAAAACGAGTTCTTTTGGACGTCGGGGTCCGACGGCACGCTGCGGCTGCAGGAATGTAAGACCTGCGAATCGCTGATCCATCCGCCGGCGCCGGTGTGCCGGTACTGCCGCTCCCGCGATATGGGTGTGCGGGCCGTGTCCGGCAAGGCGACACTCGCCGGATACACCGTGAACCATCGGTTCAGCCTGCCCGGGCTGCCCGCGCCCTACGTGGTCGCCCAGGTGGCGATCACCGAAGACCCCCGGGTCCGGCTGACCACCAACATCGTGGAGTGCGATCCCGAGCAGCTCGAACTCGGTCAACAGGTGGAGGTCGTCTTCGAGCACGTCGAAGACGTGTGGCTGCCGCTGTTCCGCCCGGCCGCAGATACTGAGCCCGCTGCGCTGCCGGCCGACGAGATCGCGCCGGAGCGTTTCGGTGAATACGTCCGGCCCATGCTGACCGCGGAGAAGTTCGAAGACAAGGTCGCGCTCACCGGGATCGGCATGTCGCCGATCGGGCGTCGGTTGATGCAGCCGCCGCTGTCGCTGACTGTGCAGGCTTGCGAGGCGGCGATCACCGATGCCGGACTGACGTTCGCCGAGATCGACGGGCTGTCGACCTACCCTGGCGGGGGCAACCTCGGCGGGTTCGGCGAGGGCGGGGTCACCGCGCTGGAGGCGGCGCTGGGTATCCGGCCGACCTGGCATAACGGCGGCATCGAGTCGTTCGGCCCGGGCGGATCGGTGATCGCCGCGATGCTCGCCGTCGCGGGCGGCCTGGCCCGTCACGTGCTGTGCTTCCGGACGCTGTGGGAAGCCACCTATAACGAGCTGATGCAGCAGGGCAAGATCGCCCCGTCGATGGGCCGCACTGCCGGCTGGCTGATGCCATTCGGCGCCACGTCGGCGGCCCATACCCTGGCGATGAACGCGCAGCGGCACTTCCACCGTTACGGCACCACGAAGGAGACGCTGGGCTGGATTGCGTTGAACCAGCGGGCCAATGCCGAACTCAACCCGACCGCCGTCTATCGGACCCCGATGACGATGGATGACTATCTGAACGCGCGGCCCATCACCACACCCTTCGGTTTGTATGACTGCGATGTGCCGTGCGACGGCGCGATAGCCGTCATCGTCTCCGCCGTCGACGCCGCCCGCGACCTGGCCAAGCCCCCCGTCCTGGTAGAGGCGGTGGGAACACAGATCATCGAACGGATCGACTGGGACCAAAGCACTTTGACCCACGAGCCGCAGGTGCTGGGCCAAGCCGCGCACGTGTGGACGCGCACCTCGCTGCGACCCACCGACGTCGACGTCGCCGAACTCTACGACGGGTTCACCATGAACTGCCTGTCCTGGATTGAGGCGCTGGGCTTCTGCGGGATCGGTGAGGCCAACGAGTTTCTGGACGGCGGCAAGAACATCGCCCGCGACGGCCTGCTGCCGCTCAACACGCACGGCGGCCAGCTCTCGCACGGCCGCACCCACGGCATGGGTCTGATCCACGAAGCGGTCAGCCAGCTGCGCGGCGAGGCCGGCGATCGCCAGGTGGCCGGCGCCCGCGTCGGCGTGGTCAGCAGCGGTGGCCTCACTCCCAGCGGCGTGCTCTTGTTGCGGGCCGACGCATGAGCCGCGCCGGCGACGATGCAGTGGGGGCACCGCCCGCTTGCGGGGGACGGAGCGATGAGGAGGAGCGGGGCGAATGAGCCAAGCCGCTGTCCGCCCCAGGGTGGTGATCGCCGACGGTGTGCCGATGTCGGCGCTGGTCGCCGAGGCAGAGCAGCCCCGCGCCGTTGTCGTCGCCCTGCACGGCGGGGGCACCACCTCGACGTATTTCGACTGCCCGGGTCACCCTTCGTTGTCGCTGGTGCGGATGGGCGCGGCGCTCGGGTTCACGGTGATCGCGCTCGATCGGCCCGGCTACGGCATCTCCGCTGCCTATTCGGAGGCGATGGCCCGGCCCGAGCAGCGGGTCGACCTTGCGTATGCGGCGGTGGAGAGGATCCTCGGCGAGCATCCGCGCGGGGCCGGCTCATTCGTGGTTGCCCACTCGAACGGATGCGAACTCGCGGTGCGGATGGCGGCCGACGAACGCGGCGACGACCTGCTGGGCATCGAGCTGGCGGGCACCGGCAGGCACTATTGCGAGCCGGTCAAAGAGATCTTGAAGGCGGCAAGCCTCGACCGCCGGCCTCCGGGTTTGCGCGAGCTGCTGTGGCACCCGACGCATCTGTACCCGGCCGAGGTCCTTACCGGGATCACGAACTCATCCATGGGTGCGCCCTACGAAGAAACGATGGTCAACGATTGGCCGCGCCAAGACTTTCCGGCACTGGCCGCAAAGGTACGAGTCCCTGTGCAGTTCAGTCACGCCGAACACGAAAAGGTCTGGCAGTCCGACCGGCAGGCATTGGCGGAGATCGCCGCGATGTTCTCGTCGTCGCCCCGCTTCGTGATCAACGAACAACTCGGGGCGGGACACAATCTCAGCCTCGGTCATACCGCCGCGGCCTACCACTTGAAGGTCTTTTCGTTCGCGGAGGAATGTGCGATCGCACGCTCGACAAGTACGCAAGCCGACTTGGAGGCAGGTTGATGCACATCGGATTCATTGGGTTGGGCAGTCAGGGCGGACCCATGGCACGGCGGATCGTCGAAGGCGGCTACCCGACAACCCTGTGGGCGCGCAGACCCGCGACCCTCGAGCCGTTCGCCGACACCCCGGCGAAGGTCGCCGGGTCGCCGGCCGAACTCGCCGCGGCCAGCGATCTGGTCTGTCTCTGCGTCGTCGGCGACGCCGACGTCGACGAAATCACCAGCGGCGAGCACGGCCTGCTGGCGGCGATGAAGCGGGGCAGCATCATCGCGGTGCACAGCACCGTGCACCCCGACACCTGCCGGGAACTCGCGAAAAGGGCAGGGGCCCAGGGAATTTCGGTTATCGACGCGCCGGTCAGCGGCGGTGGCCCGGCGACGGCCGAGGGCCGTCTGGTGGTGATGGTCGGTGGCGACGCCGACGTCGTCGAGCGCTGCCGTCCGGTCTTCGAAACCTATGCCGATCCGGTCGTCCACCTCGGTGAGCTGGGTTCCGGGCAAACCGCCAAACTGCTCAACAATCTGCTGTTCACCGCCAACCTGGGCACCGCGGCCACCGCCCTTTCGCTGGCCGATGCCCTCGGTGTCGACCCGGACCGTCTCACCGAAGTCGTCTCCCGCAGCAGCGGGAACAGCCTCGCGCTCAACGCTCTTGGCGGGATCGGCGGCCTGGAACGGCTAGCCGGCTACGCGGGAACACTGCTGCAGAAGGATGTCCGGCTGGTCGTCGACCTCGCCGAGGCGGCCGGAGCCCACGTTGGTGCCGTGCTCGACGCGGCCGACGCCACACTGGCCTCGATGGGCAGTCCCCGATGAAGGCCCAGTGAAAGTCGGGTTCATCGGCACGGGCCGGATGGGACGCCCGATGGTGGCCCGCCTCGTCGGGGCCGGCCACGACGTCCGGGCCTTGGGCCGAACCGGCGGTAAACGGCGCGATCTCGAGCAACTGGGCGCCAGCGCGGTCAACGACGTGGCCGAGGCCGGCGCGCAGGCCGATGTCGTGGTGCTCTGCGTGTTCACCGACGAACAGGTGCGGCAGGTCTGCCTGGACGGTGCTCTGCTGCAAACCATGCCGTCCGGTTCGGTGCTGGTGGTGCACACCTCCGCAAGCCCGACAACAATCGAGGCCATCGCCGCCAGCGCCGCCTCCTACGACGTCGACGTGGTCGATGCACCGGTCAGCGGGGGCCCACACGACATCGCGGCCGGCAAGCTCACGCTGTTCGTGGGCGGCTCCGATCAAGCGGTGGCGCGGCTGCAACCGGTATTGGGTTGCTATGGCGATCCCGTCCTGCACGTAGGGCCATGCGGAGCCGGCCAGAAGGTGAAGCTGGTCAACAACGCGCTGTTCGCGGGGCACATCGGGCTGCTCGCGGAGTCCATCCGGCTGGGCGAACGGCTTGGCGTACCGGAGTCGACCCTGCTGGCCGCACTGCCTCATGGCAGCGCCACCAGCCGGGTGCTCGACATCGTCGCGGCAAGGGGTTCCGTCGCGTCGTTCATAGAGGTAACCGGTGAATTCGTGGGCAAAGACGTGGCCATCGTTCGCGGCATCGCCGAGGAACTCGGCAGCGATCTCGGTGTGCTGGACGACGTCATCAAGGTCATGGACGCCGCTGGGAAGGTTTGACCTGGCAGCGTTTTGGTTCTTTCCGGTTCGTCGTGAAACCGCTACCGTTAGCGTTACAGTCAGGCATTCAACCGTCAAGGTCCAGGCCCGCAGCTCGTCACGGAGGAGTGTGCAATGACCAAGCCGAAGCTCGTCTTCGATCCGTTCTCCGAAGAGTTCTTCAACAACCCCTTCGAGATATATCGACGGATGCGTGAGGAAGCGCCGCTATATTACGACGAGAAAGAGGACTTCTACGCGCTGACCCGCCACGAAGACGTGGCGGCCGCGTTCAAAGACTTCGAAACCTACTCCTCGGCGCGTGGTTGTGACCTGGCGATGGTGCGCAAGGGCGTGCCCGCCCAGCAGAAGTCGATCATCTTCATGGATCCGCCGGAGCACCGCCACATGCGCAGCCTGCTCAACAAAGCGTTCACCCCGAGGGCCATTCAATCGCAGCGCGAAACGGTCATCGAGCTAGTCGAGAAGTACTTGGGCGCGGCCGATCCCGACCACTTCGACGTCGTGCAGGACTTCTCCGGGCCGTTCCCGGTGGAAGTCATCACCCGGATGGCCGGGGTCCCGGAGGAATACCGCCAACAGGTGCGACACTGGATCGACACTAGCCTGCACCGCGAACCGGGACAGATCGAGGTCACCGAGGCGGGTATGCAGGCCACCATCGAAAGCGCGATGTACTACTTCACCCTGGTGCAGGAGCGGCGCGAGAACCCGCAGGACGACATGATCAGCAGGCTGATCGCCGCCGAGATCCCCGGTGACGATGGCCAACCGCGCAAGCTCGACGATATTGAAATCACCGGTTTCGCTACGCTTTTGGGCGGAGCAGGCGCCGAGACCGTCACCAAGCTGCTCGGCAACGCAGCGGTGATCTTCGCCCGCCACCCAGAACAATGGCAGAAACTGCTCGACGATCGCAGCAAGATTCCTGTGGCAGTCGAAGAATTATTGCGCTACGAGGGGCCGGTCCAGTACAACGTCCGCTACACCCTCAAAGAGGCCCATGTCAGTGGTGGCGTGATTCCCGCGGCCAAACCGGTATTCCTGATCGGCGCCGCGGCGAACCGCGATCCGGATGCCTTCACCGACGCCGACACATTCAACATCGAGCGCGACCAGACCGAGGCACAGCACGTCGGTCTCGGGTACGGGATTCACAGTTGCCTGGGTGCGGCGTTGGCCCGTCTGGAAAGCAGGATCGCACTGGAGAAGCTGCTCGACTTCATGCCCCGCTACGAAGTGAATTGGGATGGGCTGCAGCGCGTTCACATGCAAAACGTCGCGGGCTGGCAGAACGTACCCGTGAAGGTGCTTCGATGAGAATCGAAGTCGATTGGGATCTCTGCGAAAGCAACGGGGTGTGTATGGGCATCATCCCGGAGGTCTTTCACCTCGGCGACGACGACATGCTGACCGTCTTGCAACCAGAAGTCACGCCGGAGAACGAAGCGCAAGTGCGTGAGGCCGTCCGTCAATGCCCCCGGCAGGCGATCTCGATCGTGGAGTAGCGGTCAGCTACTGGCCGAAGGTATCTCGAATCCGCTGAGGATGACCGCGTTGCAGTCGGCTGCCGCTTGCGTGTCTGGTCAGGTCTCGCTGATGGCTTGTTCGGGGCAAGACTCGATGGCCTCCCGGGTAGCGGCATCCAATTCCGTTGGGACATCGGAGGCTATCGCCACCGCGTAACCGTCGTCGGTCAGGCTGAACACTTCCGGGCACAGCGTCATACACACACCGTGGCCGCGACAGCGCTGATCGTCGACTGAAACCCTCATGCCGGCATGAACTCCAGGTGCAGCTCGGTCAGGCCGCGCAGAATGTAGGTCGGAACGTATTGGTAGCGGCGGTCATTCGCCGGACCATGAAAGCGCTCGTTGATCCTGATCTCAGATGTCCGGTCGAGCAGCCGCTCGATCGCCACCCGGGTTTCGGCTCGCGCCAGCGGGGCGCCGGGGCAGCTGTGGATGCCCCGTCCGAACGAGAGATGCTGCCGGGCGTTCTTGCGGGCCGGATCGAATGTGGTGGGGTCATCGAACCGGCGCGGATCGCGGTTGGCGGCCGCCTGCAGCACCATCACGGTGGTGCCCGCGGGAACGTCGACACCGCCGACGGTGACGGGCACCCGGTTCAAGCGGAAGTCCCCCTTGACCGGGCTCTCGATGCGTAGTGCCTCTTCGATGAAATTCGGGATCATGCTGCGGTCCTTGCGCAACTGCTGCTGGATGTCGGGGCGCTCCCCGATGGTCTGCAAAGCGGCGCCCAGCAGCCGCACGGTAGTTTCCTGGCCCGCCGAGAAGACGTTGGTCGCGACGCGGGCCACGTCTTCGACGTCGGGAATAGAGCCGTCCGGGAATGTCGCGGCAGCCAGGCCGGTCAGCACGTCGTCGCGGGGTTCGCGGCGGCGTTCCCGGACATAGTCGGCGAAGGTTCCGTAGAGGAATTCCAGCGGACTGTGCGCCAAAGCTTCCTCGCCGGTGCCCCCGATGCCGCCGCCCGCGTGCTGGCGGATGTTCTTGACGAACTGATCGCGATCGTCCTCCGGCACGCCCAGCAGGTCGGCGATGACCAGCAGCGTGAAGGGGCCGGCAAAGCCTTTGATGAATTCGCCCTCGCCGGGTGCCAGGAACGCGTCGAGCATCCGGTCGGCGAGCACCCACATGGCGTCCTCGTTCTCTTTGAGCCGCTTCGGGGTGATCAGCCGCATCAGCAAGGCGCGGTGGTTGGTGTGTGTCGGCGGGTCGAGGGTGGGCAACTGGTCGCTGAACGGCAGTTCGTCGCGGTGTTGCTCGATCAACTCGGTCACGTCGTCACCCTCGAGCGGCACCGGAAAACCGGGAAACGGGCCGGTCACCGAGATGCACGAGGAGAATGTCTCGGCATCGTTCAACACACCCACGGCCTCGTCCCAGCCGGTCACCATGGCGACCCCGTGGTGGTTTTCCCGGGTCACCGGGCACTGCTGCCGGAGAGCCTCATAGTAGGGGTACGGGTTCTCGACGAGCCGTTGATTGCGGAAGAAGTCCATCTCGGTGAAGTCGTTCACCATCTCTTACTCCGTTCGAATCTCGGCTGGTGAGAATGTTCCTCTCATAGATGAGCATTACATTTCCACACGGGATGTTGGTCGTCAACGACAGGTCCCCTCGCCGAGGGTGAAATGAGCGACGGGACACGCCGATGCTGCGTCGCCGCATTCACACTCGGCGATACTCGTAAGCCGGGACGTTTAGCCGGCGGGAACCAGATCAGCAGCGACCGACGGGCATGCCAGTAGCCCGGTTCGGAAGGTTTCGGTGTGATCGACCGAAGTGTGCGGTACGGCGGCGGCGGCCAGCGCCGCAGCTTTGAACATCTGCGCGGCGATGCTCAGCGGATGTTGTACCAGGCCAACGCTGTCGTCGAGCTCAGCCGGCCAGGTCTGTCCCCATAGCGTGACCTCGGTGACGCCATGATCGAGGGCCTGCAACACGCCTCGCCGCACCCGCGAGTCGCACCCGAACAGATCCGCCGCGGCCGCCAGGGCCTGGGGACGGGGCCGGGATTCCACCGATGCCAAGGCGTCTTCGAGGTCGAGCGTCTGGGCTCCGAGGATCTGCAGTGGTCGATCGTCAGGGTGGTCCGCAACGAGCACGGTGACATCCCATCCCGCCATTGCCCGGTCGAAGAGCCAGCCGCCTGCGAACCGCACCACGTCGACGACGCTGGCGGCGACGACGTGGAGCCGGTATCTCATGTCTTCTTCGGCGGGGCGAAGTCCCGTGCCAGTGTCTCCGCGTACTGCTTGAACACCTCGGTCAGTTTTATCGAAGGATCGAGCAACCATGTGGTTTCCATTCCGTGGACGAAGGCGAGAATTTCCACTGCCTTGACGGGGGGGTCTATGTCCGTGCGGTATCGGCCGTCCGCCTGACCACGGCGGATGAGCTCGGCGACGATGTCGACCGCAGCCCGGTGCCTGGCCAGCATGCGGTCGTGCAGCGGAGCGTCGGGGAGGACGTTTTCGACCAGCAGCACCGTGAACGTGCCCACCAGTTCGGGTGCCCGGTGGAAGCGATCGGCGACCTGAGCGATTTGGGCGAGAAGATCGCCGGACAGGTCGGCGTGGGAGTTGTCATCGAGGTCACGGGCGTCGAGCACCGCGTGCAGCAGCTGCTCCTTGGATTCGAAGTGATGCAGCAGTCCGGCGGGGGTGACTCCGGCTTCGCCGGCGATCTGGGCGAGTGTGGTGTTGCGCCAGCCGTTGCGCGTGAGGAGGCGTTGTGCGACGTCGAGGATCCGCTGCTTGCGGTCCTCACCTTTGGCGAGCAGCGTGTCGTATCGCCGTGCGTCGGACAGCGGACTCCTTTGTACCGATTCGGCCAAACCAACCTAGTGAACACACAGTAGGTTGGTTTTGCCGGAATGACAAGGGTCTCACTGAGACATTTTTCGCCCGGGGCGTAACGCCCGCGCTTAGTCCACCAGTTCGACGAGGGTGGCGTTGGCCGTGCCGCCGCCTTCGCACATGGTCTGCAGTCCGTAGCGAATCCCCTTGTCGCGCATGTGGTGCGCCATGCGCGTCATCAGCACCGCACCCGAGGCGCCCAGTGGGTGGCCCAGCGCGATGGCGCCCCCCAGCGGATTTAGACGACGCCCGTCCGCTCCCGTTTCTGCGAGCCACGCCAGCGGGACCGGCGCGAAGGCTTCGTTCACCTCGAATATGCCCACTTCCGACAGCGGGACGCCGGCCTTGCTCAGCACCTTCTCGGTCGCCGGAATGGGGCCGGTGAGCATGAGCACCGGATCCGCCCCGGTGACCGCGCCCGCGCGGTAGCGCACCATCGGGGTCAACCCCAGACCCATTGCCATCTCCGATGTGGTCACCAGCAGCGCGGCCGCGCCGTCGGAGATCTGTGAGGAATTGCCCGCGTGGATTACGCCGTCCTCGACGAACGCGGGCTTGAGCGCGGCCAGTTTCTCGACGGTGGTCCCGCGCCGCACACCCTCGTCACCGGCTATGACCGCGCCGTCGGCGCCGTCTGCTCCATCAACAAACACGGGCACGATCTGGTCGGTGAAGGCGCCGCTGTCCTGGGCCGCGGCGGCCCGTTCGTGGGACTGGACCGAGTATTCGTCGAGCTGGCTGCGGGAGAACCCCCACTTCTTGGCGATCATCTCCGCCGACAGACCCTGGTTGAAGGAGAAGTCGAGTGTCCGGTCAGCCCCTTCGTTCAGCAGCGCCTTGCTCTGGACAAGCACGATAACCGGCCCCGCCGCCAGCCGCTCGGCGAGCTCGGTGACAAAGGCATCGATGTCCGCGCCAGACACCACCCAGGTCACCAGGTTCAACGCTTGAGCTTCCTCGGCGTCGATGGTCTCGGCGAGCAGCGTGAGCCGCTTCGCCTGTTGCAGGCCCACGAGTTTGGGCAACAGCCACGAACCGCCGAGATCCAGGGACAGCCCGCGCTTCGAAAAGATTTGGGAGAACGTCGATTCCGGTGTCGCAACCACCAGGTCGCAGCCCAGCGCGAGATTCCACCCGGCACCGACGGCCACTCCGGTCACCTTGGCGATGGTCGGCACCGGCAGTTCGTGCAGCGACAGCGCCACGTCGGTCAGCAGGCGCATCTTGTAGGCCGGATGGGTGTCGTCGGAGGCTGAGATATCCGCACCGGAGCAGAACGCCCCGCCGGCTCCGGTAATCACGACCACGCGGACGCCGCGGTCTTTGCCTGCCGCCCTGAGCGCGTCACCCAACGCGATCCACAGGTCGCGGTTAATCGCGTTCTTGCGGTGCGGACGATTCAGGGTCAGTGTCCGCACGCCGTTGCGGTCACCGGATAGCAGCACGGGCTCGTCCGGCATCAGCGGTAGGCGGGCCCGATGACGCCTTGTGCACGCAGCGCGGCGATCCCGCGGCGCCGGCGGCGTGTGTGGCCGCGGCGTCAGCCGCGCCGATTCCGCCGCCGGCACCGGTCACCAGTGCCGATCGGCCGGTGAGGTCGAACAGCGGATTGGCCATCAGTAGCTCCTCGGCAATTTCAGGGTATGGGCTCCCAGGAAGTTCAGGATCATCTCCTGGCTGATCGGTGCGATCTTCATCAGCCGGGCCTCGCGGAAGTAGCGTGCGACGTGGTATTCCTCCGCGTAGCCCATGCCGCCGTGGGTTTGCAATGCCCGGTCCGCGGCGGTGAAGCCGGCATCGGCGCACAGGTATTTGGCGGTGTTTGCTTCCCGCCCACAGGGTTTGCCGTTGTCGTAGAGCCAAGTGGCCTTGCGTAACATCAGTTCGGCGGCGTCCAGCCGGGCCAACGAGTCGGCAAGCGGAAACTGGATGCCCTGGTTCATGCCGATCGGCCGGCCAAAGACCTCCCGATCGTTGGCGTACTTCACCGCCTTGTCCAGCGCCACCCGGCCGATGCCCAGCGCTTCGGCGGCGATCAGCATCCGCTCCGGGTTCAGGCCGTCCAAGATGTACTGAAAACCCTTGCCTTCCTCCCCGACTCGATCCTCGACCGGCACCTCCAAGTTGTCGATGAACAACTCGTTGGAGCTGACGGCATTGCGGCCCATCTTGCGGATCGGGCGGACATCGACCCGGCTGCGGTCGAGGTCGGTGAGGAACAGCGTCATCCCGTCGGTTTTTTTCGCGACTTCGTCGTAGCTTTGGGTACGAGTGAGCAGCAGGATCTTGTCGGACTCCATCGCTTTGGAGATCCACACCTTGCGGCCGTTGACGACATAGCGATCGCCGTCGCGTTTGGCGAAAGTGGTGATGCGCGATGTGTCGAGCCCGGCACCGGGTTCGGTCACCCCGAAGCAGACGTGCACCTCACCGGTCGCGACGGAAGGCAACGTGCGCGCCTTGAGCTCCCCGGAGCCGTGCACCACCACCGGCTGCATCCCGAAGATCGACAGGTGAATCGAGCTGGCCGCGTTCATACCGCCGCCCGATTTGGCGACCTCCTCGAGCAACAGCGTGGCTTCGGTGATTCCGAGGCCATGACCGCCGTACTCGGTCGGAATCGTCATACCCAGCAAGCCGCCGTCGGCGATGGCCCGATAGAACTCGGTCGGAAACTCGTGCGCCTGGTCTTTTTCCATCCAGTACTGGTCGTCGAACTTCCGCGCCAACTCGGCGACCGATCGGCGGATCAACTCCTGGTCATCGGTCAGCTCGAAATTCATTCCGGCGCCGGGCACTGCTGGATCTCCTTTGGTCACTTCATGCACCGGCGCAGTTGCGTCCCGGTTGCGCTTCAGTCTCTGTTGCCGGTCAGCGCTTTGGCATTGGCGGTGAACTCGGCCACTGACGAACCCGCCCGAGTTTCTTTGTGGTGGCTGAGCGCCCGAATCGACACATCATGCCCCTCGGCGGCCTTGCGCAGCGCGCCGACTGTGGCCTGCTCCCGAGTGATGTGGGTAAACGGGTCGAACGAGTACCAGCGCATGGCGTTCTCGTGGGTGATCTTGTTGATCTCGTCGTCCGGCACGATGTTCGCCAACAAAACATCCCAAAGCTCCTCGGGTGCGCCTGGCCACATCGAGTCGCTGTGTGGGTAGTCGGCCTCCCAGGCGATGTTGTCGATGCCGATCATGTCGCGCAGCTGCACGCCCACCGGGTCGCTGATGAAGCACGTCAGGAAGTGCTCACGGAATACCTCGCTGGGCAGCTTTCCGCCGAAGTTTTGGTGAGTCCATGTCGAATGCATCTCGAAGGTGCGGTCGACTCGCTCCAGGAAGTAGGGGATCCACCCGGTGCCGCCCTCCGAGAGTGCAATCCTCAGGTCCGGGTATTCCTTGATCGGCTTGGACCACAGCAGATCAGCGGCGGCCTGCACGATGTTCATCGGTTGCAATGTGATCATCACGTCCATCGGTGCATCGGGTGCTGTGATCGCCAGCCTGCCCGAGGATCCGATGTGGACATTCATCACGGTGTTGGTATCGCACAACGCCCTCCACAGCGGGTTCCAGTACTCGTTGTGGAAGCTGGGATAGCCCATCGCGGACGGATTCTCGGTGAACGTCAGCGCGTGCACGCCCTTCTTGGAGACGCGCCGCACCTCCGCGGCGCACGCCTCGGCATCCCAGATCACCGGCAACGCCATCGGGATGAACCGCGCGGGATACGCCCCGCACCACTCGTCGATGTGCCAGTCGTTGTAAGCCTGCACCAACGCCACCGAAAACTCCGGATCTTCGGTCGCGAACAGGCGTCCGGCGAAGCCCGGAAAGGACGGGAAGCAAATCGAGGCCAGGATGCCCCCGGCGTTCATGTCCTTAATGCGTTCGTCGACGTTGTAGCAACCCGGCCGGATCTCGTCCAAACCCTGCGGTTCCAGCCCGTATTCTTCCTTTGGCCGGCCGGCGACCGCGTTGAGTGCCACGTTCGGGATCACCGTGTCGCGGAACTTCCACATGTCCGAGCCGTCGGGGTTGTGCACCAGCCGAGGCGCGTCGTCCAGATACTTCTTCGGCAGATGGTCTTTGAACATGCCCGGCGGCTCGACGGTGTGGTCGTCGACGCTGATCAGGATCATGTCGTCTTTGTTCACTGGCCCGTCCTTTCCCTCGGGGGCAGCCAGGTGAGGCGGATAGTCCCCTCCAATGAAAATTATCTTCTCAGATGGCGAGAATCAACATCTTGCGGGCTTCGCTGCAGCGCAGCCCGACGAGGCGTGGCACATCCGCAGCGGGTGCCGGAGACGACGTTTCCGCAGGTGGTACCGCAGGTGTTGACCAATCGGCGGTACCGTGGAAACCTATTGGTCAAATATGAGAATATGATTCTCCAACTGAGGAGGCGCCGATGCGTCTTGCCCCGTTGCCGGCGGAGCAGTGGGACGATACTGCCCGGCATGCGGTGGCCGGCATGCTGCCCGAAGAGCGGCGAAACCCCCGCGATGCGGGCAACCTCCTGGCGACACTGGTGCACCACCCCAAACTGACTCGCGCCTTTCTTCGGTTCAGCGGCTATCTGCTGTTCAGTTCGACGCTGCCGCCGCGAGTCCGCGAGCAAGTCATCCTGCGGGTCGCACATCGACGCGGCTGCACCTACGAGTGGACCCACCACGTAGCCCTGGCCAAAAAAGCCGGCCTGTCCGACGCGGACATCGCCGCGATCCGATCCGGTGACGCAACCGACGAATTCGACCGCGCCGTGCTGGGCGCCGTCGATGAACTCGACGAGAAGACCAACCTATCGGATGCGACCTGGGCAGTGCTCGGTGAGCGGCTCGACGAACGGCAACGGATGGACCTGATTTTCACGGTCGGGGGCTACACCACAGTGGCGATGGCCCTGAACACCCTTGGCGTCGAAGTCGAACAAGAAAGGTAAGGACGTTGGCACACTTCGCGAAGCCAGCTGCCGGAAGCTGGACAGAGAACTACCCAGAACTGGGGACCGCACCAGTCGATTACAGCGACTCGATCGACCCGGCGTTCTTCGAAGCCGAGCGCGAGGCGATCTTCAAGCGGACCTGGCTCAACGTCGGTCGAGTCGAGCGGCTGCCGCGCACCGGCAGCTACTTCACCAAGGAGCTGCCGTCGGCGGGCCGGGGTATGTCGGTAATCGTCGTCAAGACCAAAGATGGATCCATCAAGGCATTTCACAACCTGTGCCGCCACCGCGGAAACAAGCTGGTATGGAACGACTATCCGCATGAGGAGACCTCAGGCACCTGCCGGCAGTTCACCTGCAAGTACCATGCTTGGCGCTACAGCCTCGACGGCGATCTGACCTTCATCCAGCAGGAGGACGAATTCTTCGACGTCGACAAGAGCCGATACGGACTCGTGCCGGTGCGCTGCGAGGTGTGGGATGGATTCATCTTCATCAATTTCGACCAAGCAGCAAAGCCACTCGCTAACTATCTCGGACCACTGGCCAAAGGCATCGAGGGCTACCCCTTCCACGAGATGACCGAGGTCTACTCCTACAAGGCAGAGGTCGGCAGCAACTGGAAGCTGTTCATCGACGCGTTCGCCGAGTTCTACCACGCGCCGGTGCTGCATCAAGGGCAGTACACCAAAGAAGAAGCCGCCAAAATCATGAAGTACGGCTTCGAGGCGCTGCACTACGAAGTGGCCAGCCCGCACGGGATGATCTCCGTGTGGGGAGGTCAGTCGCCGCCCGCGGACCTGAAGATGGTGAAGCCCATGGACCGGGTGCTGCGCAGCGGGCTGTTCGGTCCCTGGGAGCGTCCCGACGTCATCCAGCAGCTCGATTCCCTGCCGTCTGGCGTCAACCCGGCCGGAGCGCCACAGTGGGGCATCGATTCGTTCCACTTCTTCCCCAACTTCATGCTGCTGATATGGGCCCCCGGCTGGTACCTGACCTATCACTACTGGCCGACTGCCGTGGACAAGCACATCTTCGAGGGGACCATGTATTTCGTTCCTCCGAAGAACGCCCGCCAACGGTTGGCCCAGGAGCTCGCGGCGGTGACGTTCAAGGAGTACGCGCTCCAGGACGCCAACACACTGGAAGCCACCCAAACCATGATCGGCACCAAAGTGGTCCGCGACTTCCCGCTGTGCGATCAAGAAATCCTGCTGCGCAGCCTGCACAAGGTGGCCGGTGACTATGTCAAGGAGTACCGCAACAATGGCTCTGCCCGCTGAATTCGCCGATCTCGAGCCCTACTTGGATTGGGACCTCACCACCGAACCCGAGCGTTACGCCAAGCGGCTGGCCTCGACGATGCCCGAGATGCAGGCGTTCTATGACGCCGCATTCCCCCGCATGAACGACGTGATCGCCTACTGCGATAAGTTCCCGTTGCATGACCTGCCCGAGGATGCACGGACGCTCATGCACATGATGCAGTCGCTGATCAACGTGTCGTTCCCGATCGAGGCATGGAAGCAGCCCAAGGTGCCCGACAGTGGGGCCACCTACCTTGACTGCATCAGGGAACCGGTGATCTGACGGTGTCCCCCGCTCTTCGCGCAAGCGGGCTGACGCTCAAGGCCGCCGGGCTGCTCGACGTCGACGCCGGTGAGATCCTGCGGCCCGGCATCCTGCGGATCGAGGGCGACCGGATCGCCGGTGTCGGTGACAGCACCGCCTCAGTCGAGGGTGACCTGATCGATCTCGGCGACCAGATCCTGCTGCCCGGGCTGATGGACATGGAGGTCAACCTCCTGATGGGCGGACGCGGGGAGAAACCCGGTCTGTCCCAGGTCCAGGATGACCCGCCGACGCGGGTATTGCGCGCGGTCGGCAATGCCGGCCGCACGCTGCGCGCCGGGTTCACCACGGTGCGCAACCTCGGCCTGTTCGTCAAGACCGGCGGGTACTTGCTCGACGTTGCGTTGAGCAAGGCCATCGACGCGGGCTGGATCGACGGGCCGCGGGTCGTGCCGGCCGGGCACGCCATTACACCCACCGGCGGGCATCTGGATCCGACGATGTTCGCGGCGTTCGCACCGCATGTGTTGGACTTGACGGTCGAAGAAGGCATCGCCAACGGAATCGACGAGATTCGTAAGGCGGTGCGTTACCAGATCAAACACGGTGCCGAGCTGATCAAGGTCTGCTGCTCGGGCGGGGTGATGTCGCTGACGGGGCCTCCTGGGGCGCAGCACTATTCGGACGAGGAGTTGCGCGCGATCGTTGACGAGGCACACCGGCGCGGGCTGCGCGTCGCCGCGCACACGCACGGTGCCGACGCGGTCAAGCACGCCGTCGCCGCCGGTATCGATTGCATCGAGCACGGCTTTTTGATCGATGACGACGCGATCGCGATGATGGTCGAGCACGGCACATTCCTGGTGTCCACTCGCCGCCTGGCCGACGCCGATGCAATGGACATCTCCCATGCCCCGCCCGAACTACAGGCCAAGGCCGCCGAGATGTTCCCGAAGGCGCGCACCTCGATACTGGCCGCCTACGAAGCCGGCGTGAAGGTCGCGGTCGGCACCGACGCGCCTGCGATACCGCACGGCCGCAACGCCGACGAGCTTGTCACCCTTGCCGATTGGGGCCTGCCGCCGTCGGCGGTGTTGCGGGCGGCCACGGTGACCGCGGCCGAGCTGATCAACGCTGGCGACCGGGGACGGCTCGCGCCGGGCCAGCTCGCCGATATCATCGCGGTGCCGGGAAACCCGTTGGAAGACATAACGGTTACTCGCAACGTCAGCTTCGTTATGAAAGGCGGCAAGGTCTATGTCGACAAAACAGCCAACCAAAACTGACGATCTGGTCGAGATCCAGCAGCTGCTCGCCCGCTACGCGGTCACCATCACCCAGGAAGACATCGACGGGCTACTCGGCGTCTTCACACCTGATGGAAGCTACAGCGCCTTCGGTGACACATACAGCCTGGACAGGTTCCCGGAGTTGGTGGCCGCCGCACCAAAGGGCTTGTTTCTCACCGGGACTGCGGTGATCGAACTCGACGGCGATTCGGCGAGCGGCACCCAACCGTTGTGCTTCATTGACCACGCCACTCATGACATGCGGATCGGCTACTACCGCGACACCTACTCCCGAACCACTGACGGGTGGCGGCTGAAGACCCGTGCCATGACGTTCATCCGCCGCAGCGGCGTGCACGACTCCGGTCGCCCGCACGCCGTCGGCCGTCCCACCCCGTGAATGTCGAGCAATTCCGGGCCGATCTGCGCGCGTGGCTCGACGGCAATGATCTGACTCCCGGACCCGACCACTCGCTGCAGGGCCAGATTCAGCAGCTTGCTCGGGTCCACCGGGCTCTCTACGACGCCGATTGGATGCGGTACGGCTGGGCGAAAGAAGTCGGTGGATTGGGTGGGCCCGCGGTACTTCGCGCGATCGTCGGGGAAGAGGTGGTCGGGCGCCGTCTGGCCGAACCCGGTCCCTACTCGATGCTCGAAGTGCTCGCACCCACCATGATCGATTACGCCCCGGCAGAACTCGCGGCAGAAATGGTGCCCCGGCTGCTCAGCGGCCGCGAGCACTGGTGCCAGGGCTTTTCCGAACCGGGGTCCGGCAGCGACCTGGCCTCGCTGTCCACCCGCGCGACGCCCCGAGGGGATGACTGGATTGTCAACGGGCAGAAGGTCTGGACCAGCTTCGCGCAGTTCTCGACCCGATGCATCCTGCTTACCCGTACCGCACCGGGCCATGACGGAATCACCGCATTCTTCGTCGACCTTGACACGCCCGGCATCACCATTCGGCCGTTACGCACGATGCACGGGGTCGACGAATTCTGCGAGGTGTACTACGACGACGTGGTGATCCCGTCGAGCCGGATGCTGGGCCAGCCGGGAGACGGCTGGCGGCTCGCGATGGACCTGCTGCCCTATGAGCGCTCCACCTGCTTTTGGCAGCGGATCGCCTACCTCTACTCACGATTCGACGACCTTATCAGGGAGACTTCAGCGGCTTCCAAAAACGGCGATCACGACGAATTCGAGCTTGGCTCCGCCTATCTCGCGCTGCACACGCTACGATGCCGTTCCCGTGACACCCAGCATCGGTTGCGTGACGGAGCGCGGCTCGGACCGGACACCTCAATCGACAAGGTGCTGTTGGCCACCGCTGAGCAACGGCTCTACGACACCGTCCGCGACCTGCTGCCCGGCACCCTCGAGCTCGAAGACACACCGTGGCGGTCGGAATACCTGTACTCGCGTGCGGCGACCATCTATGGCGGTACCGCCGAGATTCAGCGCAATATCATCGCCCGCCGGCTGCTCGACCTCGGGAAGGAGTGAACGGTGGATCCCTCGACAGACCCCGAGTCGCCGCACCTGCTGGCCGAGTCGGTGCGAACCACGATGACCGCGGCCTCAGGCGCCAAGCTCGATGCGGCGTTGACCGACCTCGGCTGGCTCGACATGCTGGACGAAATCCCGGATGTCGCAATTCCTTTGGTGTTCCGGCTGCTCGGCGAGACCGGCGCGCACGCCCCCGTGCTCAATGATGTCGTGCTGCGCGCTTCTGGAGGTGCGCCAGGAGATACTCTGCCGCTGCCGTTCGCGGGTGGTGCCTGGGTGGTGTGGGAGCGCGGCGATGGCTCCAGTTCGGCCCTCGACGACGAGGTGCCGATACATCGTGTGCTGCAGGGAGATCCACTGCCGTCGGCTGCACTTGCCGCTGGCCGTCGGGCACTGGGCTGGTGGCTGGTCGGCACCAGCCGGGCGATGCTGTCCCTGGCGCGCCAGCATGCGGTGGACCGCGTTCAATTCGGCCGGCGCATCAGCTCATTCCAGGCGATCCGGCACCGGCTGGCTGAGACACTCGTCGCAATCGAGGGCGCCGAGGCGACCCTGCACGCCGCCATGGACGCCCCGGACGACTCCGGCGCTTTGGCTTCCTTGCTGGCCAAGGCCGCGGCGGGCCAGGCAGCGCTGACCACCGCACGCCACTGCCAGCAGGTGCTGGGCGGTATCGGCTTCACCGCCGAGCACCAGCTGCACCGTCATGTCAAGCGGTCGCTGATCTTGGACGGACTGCTCGGCAGCGCACGAGAACTGACCCGGGAGGCCGGAGCGACGTTGCGGGCCAAGGGATCTGCGCCACGGCTGGCACAGCTGTAGCTTGCTTCTCCAACACTGGTCGCACTTGCGTCACGAGCGCCCCACCTGTCACTTGAGTCACCGGAGGCCGAGGGTGGGTTTTTGCCCACCTCACAGCGACAACTGCTGGCACTGCGTTGGAGAGCAACGGTTTGTCGCTCACTGTAAGGCGGACGAAACGGTACGGCCCAAACTATTTGTGAGATATGGGAATCCGAGGCGGATTGGGGAGCCGCCGCACAACCGGCGCCGACCATCCCAGTAGACTCGTCTGGCCACCAAGAGGATAGGACCGAATGAGTCACCCCGACGCACCGCGAAACCAGTTCGGCGTCGCTTCGCTGATCTTGGGCGTAGTCGCACTCCTCACCTGCTGGCTGCTGCTTGGGGTGCCGTTCGGTGTAGCGGCGGTGATAACCGGCGATACTGCGCGCAGACGAGTGCAGCGCGGCGAAGCAAATAATCCCCGAACCGCAATTGCCGGCATCGTGTTGGGGGCAGTGGCAATCGTGGCAGGGCTCGTCGCCGTGGGCTACTACTCCTGGTTGAGCGCCCAGTAGGCATCGCACCACCCGGCTCAGATACCGCCGCGTCCGTTAATTGCGCGGCAGGCCCAGTATCCGTTCGGCGATGATGTTCCGCTGGATTTCGGAGGTGCCGCCGGCGATAGTCGCGGCGAAGGTGCGCGCGTATCGGTCGAACCAGCTGCGGTAGTGGCTGTCCAGGTTCAACGGGGCGAACGGGGCGGTGACGGCGCGGTACACGAGCCCGTCGGCGCCTGCGGCGTTCAGGGCGTCCTCGGAGGCGCGTTGCAGGGCCTCCGAACCGAGGAGCTTGAGCACGGACTGGGCGGGTACATCTTCTTCCCCGCGAGCGGCCCGCGCCAGGGCCGCCGACCCGAGCAGCCGCAGCGCCCGGGCATCCATCACCAGGGTGGCGTAGCGATCCCGCTCGAGTGATCCCGATGGACTGAAATCGACGGTCAGCTGGTGCAATAAGTCGACATACCCCATCCACAGCATGACGCGTTCGTGGCCGAGGGAACCGGTTGCCACCTGCCAGCCCCCATTGAGCTCGCCCACCAAATTCTCGGCTGGCACGCGCGCGTCGGTGAAGAACACCTCGTTGAAGTCGACCTCATCGCTGTCGCACATTGATGCGAACGGACGGCGCACCACACCGGGAGTACCGGTCGGGATCATCAACACACTGATGCCCTTGTGTTTTGGCATGTCAGGATCGGTGCGCACGAACGTCAACAGCACGTCCGCGTCATGGGCGCCCGATGTCCACACCTTCTGCCCGTTGACCACGAAGAAGTCGCCTTGCGAATCTGAATACCGCACCGCCCGCGTTTTCAGTGACGCCAGATCCGAGCCCGCGCCGGGTTCGCTCATCCCCAGCGACGCGGTGATCTCGGCCCGCAGAATCGGCACCGCCCATCGCTGCTTTTGCGCTGGCGTGCCGAACGTCAGCAACGACGCCGCAATGATGTCCACGCCTTGCGGATTGAAACTGTGATAGATGCGCCGCCGCCCCAGCTCCTCCAAGTACACGTATTGCTGCAATAACGTGGCGTTGCGCCCACCGAACTCGGGCGGATTGCCGGGCAGCAGCCACCCGTTGTCGAACAGCAGCCGTTGCCAGCGGCGAGCCCACTCCGGGACGTGCGAACTGGACCGTGGCCGCTCGAACGCCTCGGCCTCGGAGGGCAGATGTGTATCGAGAAACGCCACGAATTCGGCGCGGAACGCCTCCACGTCGGCGTCAAAGGTCAGCTGCACAGCACTCCCCGGAATTTCCCAACGCTCGCGCACCGCCAGTAGATCAAGGTTTCCCCGGTCGGCGCGGTTCGCTCTTGCGACTCCACTTCTATACACACGTGTAAGAGAATAGTATTCTCGTGCCAAGAAAGTTACAATCTCCAACACGTCTATCCGTGAGAGGGAGTCGAGCGCAGCGATGTCACGGCGTTCTCCGGTAGAGTCCAATCATGTTCTCCCGTCGCGGCAATCACCTGGACCGCCCGTGACCAGCCCAAGCGAAGAGCCGGCCTGGAAGCAGCGTGCCGTCGAGCGGTCCATCAAGACCGCGAAACTGCGGGCAGCTCAGCGCGTTCAGCGTTTCCTGGACGCGGCACAGGCCATCATCATCGAAAAGGGCAGCACGGACTTTACCGTCCAGGAGGTCGTGGACCGGTCCCGCCAATCACTGCGGAGCTTCTACCTGCAGTTCGACGGCAAGCACGAACTGCTGCTCGCGCTGTTCGAAGACGCCCTGAGCCGATCAGCCGACCAGATCCGCGCCGCCACGGAAAGCCATACCGATCCGCTGGAGCGGCTGGAAGTCGCCGTCAAGCTGTTGTACGAGGCCTCACGCCCCGACCCGACGGCCAAGCGGCCGCTGTTCACCGATTTTGCACCGCGGTTGCTGGTCACACACCCGGCCGAGGTCAAGGTCGCCCACGCACCGCTGTTGGCGTTGCTCACCGAACTCATGGAAGCCGCCGGCGATGCCGGTAAATTGCGCGCCGGCATCAATCCGAGGCGGGTGGCCGCCATGACCATGCAAACGGTCATGTTCATCGCGCAATCCAGCGGCGGCTCCGACGACGCGACGATCCATCCCATCACCGCCGACGAGGTGTGGGACTTCTGCTCGCGCGGATTCGTCGGCTAACACGCGTGAGCGCGGCCCGAGAGCCGCGTGTCACCACATTTCTCACCCGAGCAAATATCGCACGCGATTCGCCTGGTGAGAATCATGTTCTCTAATATTCAGAACCTGAATTGGCCAAAACGGATTCGTCGTTGACACCTGTTGGTTGGTGATGACAGAGTTCAGATGCGGCACGATCCGCGATCCCGGGGGGAGGAATTGAGGTAGCCATGACTGGACGTGTAGAAGGCAAAGTCGCTTTCATCACCGGGGCGGCGCGCGGTCAGGGCCGCAGCCACGCGGTACGGTTGGCGCAAGAAGGCGCCGACATCATCGCCATCGACATCTGCAAGCCCATCGTCGAAAACACCACCATCCCGGCGTCGACGCCGGAAGACCTGGCGGAGACCGCCGACCTCGTCAAGGGCCACAACCGTCGCATCGTCACGGCCGAAGTAGACGTGCGCGACTACGACGCGATGAAGGCCGCCGTGGACAGCGGTGTGGAGCAGCTGGGTCGGCTGGACATCATCGTGGCCAACGCAGGCATCGGCAACGGCGGTGAGACGCTGGACAAAACCAGCGAAGACGACTGGGCGGAAATGATTGACGTCAACCTGTCCGGGGTGTGGAAAACCGTGAAAGCCGGTGTGCCGCACATCCTGGCCGGCGGACGCGGCGGGTCGATCGTATTGACCAGCTCGGTCGGCGGGCTCAAGGCCTACCCCATACCGGCCACTACGTCGCCGCCAAGCACGGTGTGGTGGGGCTGATGCGTGCTTTCGCAGTTGAGCTGGGACAGCACATGATTCGTGTCAACTCCGTGCACCCGACTCACGTGCGAACCCCCATGCTGCACAACGAGGGCACCTTCAAGATGTTCCGTCCGGATCTGGAAAATCCAGGCCCCGACGACATGGCCCCGATCTGTCAGCTGTTCCATACACTGCCGATTCCCTGGGTGGAGCCCGAGGACATCAGCAATGCGGTGCTGTTCTTGGCCTCCGATGAATCCCGCTACGTCACCGGCGTGACCCTCCCCGTCGACGCGGGTAGCTGCCTGAAATAGGGTTCCGTCCTGTGGACGGATTCCTATCTGGTTTCAGGGGGCGCGGGGCCGTGATCACCGGTGGCGCGAGTGGCATCGGTTTGGCCACCGCCTCTGAGTTTGCCCGCCGCGGAGCCAGTGTCGTGCTCGCCGACGTCGATCAGCCCGGGTTGGAACAGGCGGTGGCGCGGCTGCATGCCCAAGGGTTTGACGCGCACGGTGTGATGTGCGACGTCCGGCATCTCGACGAGGTGGTTCACCTCGCGGATGAGGCTTTCCGCCTTCTCGGCCATGTCGACGTCCTATTCAGCAACGCCGGCATTGTCGTCGGGGGTCCGATCGCGCAGATGACGCACGACGACTGGCGCTGGGTGATCGATATCGACCTGTGGGGCTCCATCCACGCCGTCGAGGCGTTCTTGCCGAGGTTGCTCGCGCAAGGCACCGGCGGCCACATCGCGTTTACCGCGTCCTTCGCCGGCCTGGTACCCAATGCCGGCCTCGGGACGTACGGCGTTGCCAAATATGGCGTCGTCGGGCTCGCCGAAACACTTGCCCGCGAGGTCAAGGCCAACGGTATCGGTGTGTCGGTGCTGTGCCCGATGGTCGTCGAAACCAAGCTGGTCTCCAACTCTGAACGGATCCGCGGCGCGGATTACGGACTCTCGTCAACTTCTGAGGGGGCGGTCGGGCCGCTCCCGGCGCAAGACGACAGCCTGGGCGTCGACGACGTCGCCCGGCTGACGGCCGACGCGATTCTGGCCAACCGCTTGTACATCCTGCCGCACCAGGCCGCCCGTACCTCGATCGGCCGGAGGTTCGAGCGCATTGACCGCACCTTCGACGAGCAGGCCGCCGAGGGGTGGAGTCACTGACCTGATGGCCCGAGCCGGTACTCCCCGGTGTGCGGGTCGTGGTACCAGCCGCCGGCGGCATGGATACCGCCGTCGACATGCAGCGTCTCCCCAGTCAGGTAGGCCGACATGTCAGAGGCAAGAAAGACTGCGGCACTGGCGATCTCGTCGACATGGCCGACTCGGCCCAGCGGCACGATGTTGCCCATTCCGGTCACCGTCCCCTCGCCGCTGAGGCGCGCCAGCCCTTCGGTGAGCGTGATATCGGGCGCTATTGCGTTGACCCGGATGCCGTGGGGCCGCCAGTTCCAGCGCCGCGGTCTTGGTGTAGTTGATGACACCTGCTTTGGCCGCGGTGTATGCCGCGTAGCCTGGCGCGGCGCGCACGCCTCCGATTGATGTCACCGAGATGATGCTGCCGGGAAGGCCCGCGGCGACTGGTTGCCGCACGACCCGTTGGGTGCATAGCAACACGTGTCGCAGGTTGGCTCGATACAGTGCGTCCCAACCGTTTTCGCTGGTCTCCAGTAGCGGCGAAGAGAACACGCCGCCAGCGTTGTTCACCAGGATCGTCACCGGACCGAGTTCGGCGGTGGTGCGCTGCAGCGCTGCCTCCCCTTGGCCGGTGTCTCGGACGTCGGTCACGATTCCCAGTGCACCAATGGATTCCGCGGCCTGCGCGCAGGTCTGTGGGTCACCCTCCCAGATCGCGACCCTGGCACCGAAGGCGGTCATCCCGGCGGCGATGGCGCGGCCGATACCCGCCCCGGCGCCGGTCACTACCGCCACGCGGCCGGTGAGCAGAATGTCTGACGGATCAATCGCCATCAATTGCCTCCGCAGTTATCCCGCGAGCAGACGCAGAATCGCACGCGCAGAGCCTTGCCCAGTGCGATTCTGCGTCTGCTCGCGCAACGGGGGGTCACGTCGTCGCGTGCGTCACCGGTGTCCGGCCGATGATTCCGTCGGCTTCCATGTCATTTGCCACGGTGACGGGGTCAGGCCCAGCTCGGCGAGCAACTCATGGTTGTGCTGCCCAAGGGCCCGCGCGGAGTCTGCAGGTCCAGTGTCAGGCCTTTTTTGTTGGTGTTCAGTGCCGCGAAGATCGGCGATTTCTCCCACCATTGCTGTTCGGTGACGGGAATGCCGGCGATCAGTCGGGTGCCGTCCGGGCGGCGGGCGGATTCCACGTGGATGACGTCGGCGCCGAGCATGGCCAAGAAGTGGGTGCAGCAGGGCCCCGCCCAGAACGTCGTCATATCCAATACGCGGAGCCCGCTGAACGGCAACCGATTCGCGGGCCCGGTAGGCACTCGGCGCGGGGTCAGGGAGGCGGCCCGCTAACGCGGGGTGTGTTCACCCAGCCACGGCGCCGTCCCCGATTCCCGAAGCTGCGCGGGCCGCATCCGGTAGGGGTGGCCTGGCTGGTGGAATCCGTCGCGCGGATTGCGCACAAACGAGGCACGCTTCTGGAAGTGGTCCAGCGATGCGATGTTCGCGCCGTTGGCCACCGGCGCGTTGGAAATGCGGAATGCCCTTGCGAGTTACCGGATCTCGTCGACTGGGTTGCTCTTCACCCACCCGATGAGCCCCGAGGGGCCGGTCGCTTTAGCGGCCGGGGAATCGGGGCGTAGGTGAACAGCGTGGTCAGGCGAATTTTGTCGGTGTCGTTGCGTAGGGTTCGGGTCATGTCAGGTCAGCGGTTTCGTCGCACGCCGGGAGGCGTGTGCTCGCTGGGTCTGCATCTGGTGTGGTGCC
>DATJBA010000132.1:0-4614 GCA_035515675.1 Mycobacterium sp. | reverse complement strand
TGCCGCTACGATGGCTGACGGGTACAGTCGCAGCGGTGCCGGGTTGGGTGTGGTGGCGGCGACATCTGGCGGGGGTGCGCTGAATCTTGTTCCTGGCCTGGGGGAATCGTTTACCAGCCGGGTGCCGGTGTTGGCGTTGGTCGGCCAGCCGGCGACCACGATGGATGGCCGCGGCAGCTTTCAGGACACCAGCGGTCGCAACGGTTCGCTGAACGCTGAAGCACTGTTTTCTGAGGTATCGGTGTTCTGCCGGCGCGTGCGGACGCCCGCCGACATCATTTCGGCGTTGCCCGCGGCCCTGGCGGCGGCGCGAACAGGCGGACCTGCGGTGTTGTTGCTGCCCAAGGACGTTCAACAGTCCAACGTGCGGATCAACGGTTACACCGGTGAGGGCGGTGTTGAGCGGCCACGAGCTATTGGTCACCCGCATCCGATCATGCGAGCGCTGCGCCGGGTCACCGGACCGGTCACGATTATCGCCGGTGAGCAGGTGGCCCGCGACGATGCGCGCGCCGAACTGGCGTCGCTGCGGGCGGTGCTGCGCGCGCGGGTGGCGTGTGTCCCCGACGCCAAGGATGTTGCCGGCACACCGGGTTTCGGGTCATCGTCAGCGCTTGGGGTCACCGGTGTCATGGGCCACCCCAGTGTGGTGGAAGCGGTGGCTGGCAGCGCGCTGTGCCTGGTGGTGGGTACCCGGCTGCCGGTGACCGCACGCGCTGGCCTCGACGGTGCGCTGGCGGCGGTGCGCACGATCTCGATCGGGTCCGCACCGCCATATGTTGCGTGCACCCACGTACACACCGATGATCTGCGGACGTCGTTGCGAATGCTGACGAGCGCGCTCACCGGGAGTGGGCGGCCAACCGGGGTTCGGGTGCCCGATGTGGTGTCGAGCACCGAGTTGAGTCCGCCGGCGTTCGACGGTCCGGGGGTCCGCTACCGCGACGCCATCAGCGTGCTCGATCGCGTATTACCCGACGGGGTCGACATTGTCGTTGATGCCGGCAACACCGGCGCGGCGGCCGTCCATTACCTGCCGGTGCGGCGCGGGGGCCGGTTCGCGGTCGCACTCGGCATGGGAGGCATGGGCTACAGCTTTGGTGCCGGTATCGGGATGGCGTTCGGCCGTGCCAAGGTCCAGGCGCCGGGCGGGCGCGTCGTGGTGATCGCCGGGGACGGTGCGTTTTTCATGCACGGCATGGAGGTGCACACCGCTGTGCACTATCGGCTTCCGGTCACGTTCGTATTGTTCAACAACAACGCCCACGCCATGTGCGTGACCCGCGAGCAGCAGTTCTACGGCGACCGGTACAGCTACAACCGGTTCGCGCCGAGTCGGCTCGGGGCCGGTCTGGCAGCGATGTTCCCAGGGCTAACATCCGTCGACATCACCGACGCCGACGGATTTAGCGCGGCGATGCGCACGGCACTCGATGTCGATGGCCCGTCGGTGGTCAGCGTCGAATGCGCAGCCGACGAAATCCCGCCCTTCGCGATATTTCTCGAGTCGTCAATAGCAAAAAATGTTGTCAGTCAAGAGATCCCACTTAGCGAGGAGAACACAGCCGATGTCGCTGCCAGCGCTTCACGATATTGTCGCCCACACCGGCACCACCGAGCCGATCGAGGGAGTGGTCCGTATCGAGACCTCACCGCTGGAGAAGACCGCCCCGATCTTCATGGCGAAGATGCGGTCGGTTTACCCGCACGATGAAGTTTTCGGCCAGTACTGCACTGTCAATGCCTACATCGACTGCCCACCCGACGAGCTGTTCGAATATATGGCCGACACCCGCAGCCTCGAGGAGTGGACCTATACCCTGCGTGGGTTCACGCCCACTGATGAGCCCGGGCTGTGGCTGGCCTACGACCGGTTGCTTCCGGACACCAAGATCTTCACCCGCACGGTGACCAACGCCGAGGCGCGTACCGTCGACTACCACTGCGCGTGGGATCAGGGCAAACAACTGTGGATGATCTACCTGATGCGGGTCCTCGACGCGCAGGTAGTGTTCAACAAGCCCGGTTCCGTTGTGCTGTGGACCAATTGCCATCACCCGTTCTACGACCACAACCCATACCCCGAGGCTGCTCCGCCAGGGCGCACGGGTTGGGTCGGTGACTTCTGGGATCTATTCGGCGCCGGTCATGGGCTGGAGTTGAACAACCTCAAGACAATCGCCGAATACCGCCACCGCAACGGCCTGCCGGTCACCCCGGTCTGGATGAGATGAGGGCATTGTGAGCCAACCCACCGTCAGCCTGACCGACGTTTCCGCCTACCTGCCCGGCGAGCCGATCGGCGCCGACCACTACGCGCGGTTCGCTGAAGCCGACGAGTTACGCGACAACCTCATGTTCCGCGCGCCCAAGTTTCGCCATCACGTCGGCCAGGACGAGACCGCGATCGACATGGTCGAGCGGGCCGCGGCGGGCCTGATTGAGCGACACGGCCACGACGTTATCGCCGACATCGATGTGCTTATCACCCACACTCAGATGCCGGACATGCCGTTCTACGGCGGGGGCGGGGGCATCGCTCACCGCTTGGGTATGCACCCGTCGTGGGTGCTCGACCTGCACAACGGGGGGTGTGCGACGTTCGTGCTGGGACTCAATGTGGCTCGTCAATTGCTGGCCTCGGGGCAGGGGCGCACCGCGCTGATCGCGATCGCACAAAACGCCGCGGGACAGGTTTTCGATCAACCCGGGGTGCGCCGTAAGGCGCAGGCGTCGGTGCCCGGCGACGGGGCGGCGGTTGGGCTGGTCACGCTGTCGGAGCGATCACCGATCCTCGATGTGGAGTGCCGCACCTACGGCGAGTACGCCGGTGACATGACGCTGGCTATCGACCCGCCCCGCAAGTGGTGGCAGCCCGGGCCCGGTGAGGCCTGCATCGGTTTCACCGAAAGCAAGATCACCAAGGTGCTGGCCCGCGGTAACCGGCAGGTTCCCGAGGTGGCGTTGGCGGTCTGCGACCGAATCGGTCTGCACTCCCGAGATATCGACCTGTTGGTCACCAATCAGCCCAACCGGGTGTTTCTGCGCAATTGGCGCGAAGCCCTCGAGGTGCCGCGCGAACGCCATCGCGACACCTTTGATGAGTGTGGCAACCTGTTCGGCGCCGGGATCCCGGTCAACCTGGATCGCGCGATATCGGACGGGCAGGTCGAGGCCGGCGGGGTCGTGATGATGGCCGCCTTCGCGCACGCCGGCGACTTCGCCGGCGCCGCCGCGGTCCGCTGGGGCGGACGGCCCTGATGACCAAGCCAGCGCAGGCGGCGAGCTGCGTCACCGCTGAGATCCTCGGTGCGCTGCCGCAGGCGGTCGATCCATTCGCGTTGTCGCTCAACGAGAACCCATTCCCGCCGCTGCCGGCGGTGCGGTCGGCTCTAGTCCGCTCCATCGACGCGGCCAACCGTTATCCGGAATTCCTGCCCGCACAGTTGCGCCGGCTGGTCGCGAACCGCGTGGGGGTTCGCGACGAGCAGGTCGTGCTGGGACCGGGGGCATCCGGGGTAGTGATGCAGGCGCTCCACGCTGTGACGCTGCCTGGTGACCGGATCGTGCTGAGCCAGCCCACTTTCGACGGGTACCCCATCTTCGCTGAGATGACCCGCCTGACGTCGATCACCGTGCCACTCGACAAGTACGGCCATCACGACCTGGCGGCAATGGCTGAGGCCGCTGCGGACGCCAGCGTGGTCGTCTTGTGCCGGCCGCATAACCCGACCGGAACGCTCGAGCCCGTCGCATATGTCGAGCGGTTCTTGGCGCAGGTCCCGAGTGACACCGTGGTGTTGCTCGACGAGGCCTACGTCGAGTTCGTCGCCCCGAGACAGCGGATCGACGGGCCAGAGCTGATTCGGCGCTTTCCGAATGTCGTTGTGCTGCGGACATTCTCCAAAGCGTATGGGCTTGCTGGGCTGCGTGTCGGGTACGGGTTCGGGGCACCGGAGCTGGCCAGCATGCTGTGGACCATGCAATTGCCGTTCGGTATGAGTAACAGCAGTGCGGTGGCGGTGGCGGCTTCCTATGACGCCGAAGTGCAGTTACGGCAACGCATTCGGCGGATCACCGCCGAGCGCAATTACCTGCGACGACGTCTGTCGGCGATTGGTGTCTACACCACGGACTCGCACGCGAACTTCGTGTACCTGCCGTCGAGGGGTCGGCTGTGGCGCGAGGTGTTCGCCAACACCGGACTACAGGTCCGGTTCTACGCCGACGGCGGTGCGCGGGTCACCGTCGGCAGCCGTGTGTCCACGCTGGCGGTGCTGGCCGCGGTGGGAAAATCGGCGGCAATGACCGCGTGCTGACCGTTACTGATGAAGTCGGCAGTTGTTGGCCGTTGCCGGGGTAACGGTTGCCCGGCCCGGTAGCCGCGTACCTGCCCGGCCGGGCGGACTGGATTTGGTTCCCCGGGTCCCTGGCCGGTGGCGGCTGCTGGTCGCCCGCTGGTTTTCGGGTGCGGCCTAGTTGGTAGCTCTCACGACGCGATCCTCCGATCGCGTGCGTGTCACACCTTCCTGTCGCCGCGCCGCAAAGCCTTGGGCCCGTCTGCCGATCACGGTCGCGGCTTCCGCGTGTCGGGCGACGTTCTTGTACGGCTTG
>DATJBA010000131.1:0-12444 GCA_035515675.1 Mycobacterium sp. | reverse complement strand
GCCTACCTACGCACACTGCCTATCGACGTAGTCAAACTCGCCGGGGAGTTCATCGAGAACATCGACGGCAACCTGCATGACCGGCTGGCCGATGAACAGATCGCCCGAGCAATGATCGATCTCGCCCACACACTTGGTCTCACCGTCACCGCTGAACAAGTCGAAACCCCCGGCCAAGCAGCCCGGCTGCGCGCCTTGGGCTGCGACGCCGCCCAAGGCTGGTACTTCGCGAAACCACTGCCACCCGACAAGATCGCCACCGCGCTAGGCCAGCGCCAACGAGCAGCCAATAGTCGCATCGCACAAGAACTTTGAATCCGTAGCCAACCATAGGAGGCAGACCCCCAGGTCACCGCCAGATGGGTTTGGGCAATACACTGCACTCGCACAAAATTCAAGCACCGCAACGCACGACACACCGGTTAACTACCAAGGCCGGAAACTCCCGCTAGGCTAGGAGCCGAGCGCTCGATCACCCGCAGCCCCAGCGAAAACAGCAGCCGCAGCTCGGGATCGGCCAGCGAGGTCGACAACAGCTTCTCGATTCGTCGCACCCGGTAGCGAACGGTATTGGGATGTACTTGCAGCAACTGCGCGGCGGCGCCGATGTCGCCGAAGCTGTCCAGGTAGGCCCGCAGGGTCTCGGCCAGCACCGGATCCTGCGCATGCAGGTCGCGTATCCGCGGATCGACCAGTCGCACGTCGGTGCCGACCAGGGTGACGATCTCGTCGAGCAAGACGGTGGTGCGCACTTCAGCCAGCGATGTCACCTGCCCGATCGAAATCGGGTGTCGCTCAGCGCTGTCGAGTACGCGGTCCACCTCGGCGCGCGCGGCAGCTACCTCCGCCAGACCGGCGACCGGTGCGGCGATAGCGGCCCGCAGCTCGACCCCAAGTTCGGTGCGCAGTGCGCTGATCGTGCCCCGGGCCCACGAGGTGACCGACCGGGTCGTCGCGGTCAGCGGCACCAGCACATAGATTCGCGAGCCATTCGACGCGACCTGAGCATCACGACGAAAAGCACTGGCGCTCAATGCCAAGACGTCAGCTAGCCGTGCATGACGGGTCCCGCTGTCTGCGGTGTCCCAACCGATCAGCGCGGCGGTGCCATCGGCGGCGAGGCCCAGTTCACGGGCAATGGCAGCCACGTCGGCCGGTGCAGCAACCTCGCCATCCGTGAGCCCGAGAAGTTGCTGCACCCGCCGCGCATGCGTGGACGGCCGCGCCGCCAGCCGAAACATGATCCGGGCGGCCAGCACCGCCGCACCCCGCAACATCTCCTCGGCGTCGTCGGCCAGGGGCTGTGAACCTTGCTGCACCCAGATGGTGCCGGCGAACACCGGGGGTCGCCGCGCACCGGCCGGCGGATGGTAAATCCCGATCGCCAGCCGCGGACGCAGACCTAACTCCGGGCGCTCGGCTACGCGTACCACCTCTCCGCTGGCTCGCAGCGCATCGAAGATGCCCCATTGGTCGAGCCACCTCAGATGCTCGGGCGGGCCGGCCCGGCCCAGGATAGAAAGGCGGCGCAACTCGTCGGCTTCGTCGTTGGACGCCGAATAGGCCAGCATGTGCGACTGGGCGTCTTCGATGCTGACCATGCCGTGGATGCGGTCGGCCAGGGACTGCGCCAGACCGAACAGATCCGTCCCCGAGTCAAGGTCGGCGCGGTCCCCGTGATGCTCCAAGACGTGGTTGACCAGCTGGTACAGCCGCTCCCAGCGGGCCCGCGGCTCGACGGCTACTACCGCTGACCCGGCCGCGACCGCCGTGGTCACCAGCGCGTCCGACGGCTCCTTGACGAAGATCGCCACCGGCGTCCGCCCCTGTACCTGCCCGTCGATCCATTGCAACGCTTCGTCGTCGGTGACTCCGAGCAGGAAGAAGACATCGGCCGAACCCGCTGCCGCCGCCAGACCCAACCGCACGTCGTCGGAATCAATCAGCGCCGCCGACCCCACCGAAAGGTCCAGGCCCCGCGGGGCGTCCACCAGGCTGACCAGGGTCGCATCCAGCGCGAGCAACAGCTGACCCAGCCCGACACCAGGCATTCGCATATTGTCCGATCTTACTACCTGAACTGAGGTATCTTGTCCGATCGGCTAATATGATCAGGCGCCGCGCCGAGGATCCTGGCTGCATGGACGCGATTACCCAGGTGCCGATTCCGGCCAACGAGCCGGCCCACGACTACGCCCCGCAATCCCGCGAAACCACCCGGCTACGCGCCGAACTGACCCTGCTGGCCGACCACCCGATCGACCTTCCGCACGTCATTGACGGCAGACACCGGATGGGCGACGGTGAGCCGATCGACGTCGTGCAGCCGCACCGGCACGCCGCGAAGCTGGGCACCCTGACCAACGCCGTGCACGCCGATGCGACGGCGGCCATCGAGGCCGCCATGGCCGCCAAGAACAGTTGGGCGGCAATGCCGTTCGACGAGCGCGCCGCGGTGTTCCTGCGGGCCGCCGACTTGCTCGCGGGGCCGTGGCGAGAAAAGATCGCGGCCGCGACGATGCTGGGCCAGTCCAAGTCCATCTACCAGGCCGAGATCGACGCGCCCTGCGAGCTGATCGACTTCTGGCGGTTCAACGTCGCGTTCGCCCGCCAGATTTTGGAGCAACAGCCGATCAGTGGCCCCGGCGAGTGGAACCGGAGTGACTACCGTCCGCTGGACGGCTTCGTCTACGCGATCACGCCGTTCAACTTCACATCGATCGCCGGCAATCTGCCGACTGCACCGGCGCTGATGGGCAACACCGTGGTGTGGAAGCCGTCGATCACCCAGACTCTGTCGGCGTATCTGACCATGCAACTGCTCGAGGCCGCGGGGTTGCCGCCTGGCGTGATCAACCTGGTCACCGGCGATGGCTTCGCGGTTTCCGATGTGGCACTGGCCGATCCGCGGCTGGCCGGCATCCACTTCACCGGATCGACGGCAACCTTCCAGCATCTGTGGCAGCAGGTGGGTGCCAATATCGGGCGCTACCGCAGCTATCCGCGGCTGGTCGGCGAGACCGGCGGCAAGGGCTTCGTGCTTGCACACCGCTCGGCGCGGCCAGATGCGTTGTGCACGGCTTTGATTCGCGGAGCATTCGACTATCAGGGCCAGAAATGTTCGGCGGCGTCACGGGCGTTCATCGCGCATTCGGTGTGGCAGCGGATGGGCGACGAATTCTTGGGCACCGCTGTCGAGTTGCGCTACGGCGATGTCACTGACCTGTCCAACTTCGGCGGCGCACTGATCGACCAACGCGCCTTCGTCAAGAACGTCGGCGCCATCGAGGGCGCGAAAGGTGCGCCCGGTGTCACCATTGCGGTTGGCGGGGAATACGACGACAGCGAAGGCTACTTCGTGCGCCCGACCGTCTTGTTGTCCGACGACCCTACCCACGAAGCCTTTGAAACCGAGTACTTCGGGCCGCTGCTGTCGGTGCACGTGTACCCCGACGAGCATTATGAGCGGATCCTGGACGTCATCGACACCGGGTCTCGCTACGCGCTGACCGGAGCGGTCATCGCCGACGACCGCGACGCGGTGCAGGCCGCGCAGCACCGCCTGCGGTTCGCGGCCGGCAACTTCTACGTCAACGACAAGCCGACCGGGGCAGTGGTGGGGCGCCAGCCGTTCGGTGGTTCACGCGGGTCGGGCACCAACGACAAAGCCGGATCGGCACTGAACCTGCTGCGGTGGACTTCGGCACGCACGATTAAGGAAACGTTCGTCCCGGCCACCGACTACACCTACCCGCACATGGCGGCCCACTGATGGCCGGACTGTTCGCCAACACCCTTCGTCCGGCGATCCTGGGTGCCAGCCGACGGGAGAGATTGCGCCGCGCTGCCGAGCGGTTGCCCGTCACCCGTAGAGTGGTGCACCGGTTCGTGCCCGGAGAGACGATTGACTGCGTCTTGAATAGTGTTGCCGCCCTGCGAGAGTCGGGCCGCTACGTCAGCATCGACTATCTGGGCGAAGATGTCACCGACGTCGACGACGCCGATGCCGCGGTGCAGACCTACCTGGATCTGATCGAGGAGTTGGGCCACTTTAGCGATCCCGCCGATGACGGCGTCCGGCCATTGGAGGTGTCGGTGAAGTTGTCGGCGCTGGGGCAGTCGCTGGATCGCGACGGTGAGAAGATCGCTCGGGAAAATGCGTATGCGATTTGCGACGCAGCGCAGCGGGTGGGTGTGTGGGTGACGGTGGACGCCGAGAATCACACCACGACCGATTCGACGCTGTCGATCGTGCGCGACCTGCGAGCCGATTTCGGATGGCTGGGAACAGTTTTGCAGGCCTACCTGCGGCGCACCCTGGGCGATTGCGAAGAATTCGCCGCTTCCGGGGCCCGGATACGGCTATGCAAGGGCGCCTACGACGCACCGGCATCGGTGGCTTACCGAGACGACGCTGCGGTCACCGACTCGTACCTGAGGTGTCTACGGGTGCTGATGGCCGGCTCGGGCTATCCGATGGTGGCCTCTCACGACCCCGCTGTTATCCAAGCGGTGCCCGCGCTGGCCCACGAATCAGGCCGAGCCTTCAGCGATTTCGAATACCAGATGCTGTATGGCATCCGCGACGGCGAACAGCGACGGCTGGCCGAGGCCGGCAACCGCGTGCGGGTGTATGTGCCATTCGGCACCCAGTGGTACGGGTACTTCATGCGGCGGCTGGCCGAACGACCTGCCAACCTGACGTTCTTCTTGCGGGCACTCGCGGAACGGCGGTAGGCCGGCTGGTCGATTGTGCGCTCACGATCGCTGAGCCGCGTGAGTATGGGTCAAGCCTCTCGTTGTTTGCCTGCAGTTAATTAGCCAGCTTCGGAGCCCCAAGCCACCGACACCTGCTGGCACGTCCCGAGTTCAAGGCGATGTTTCTCGACGACCTGCTCAACGGCAGCCGCAAGCAGCTGGCCGGGCCGTTCAACGACGTCATCCTGTTCGCCCGGGAATGGGGATTCCGGCTCCACGAGGTGAAGGTCCCGGTCCGGTGGTGGCACGGCGACCACGACCACATCATTCCGTTCGCCCACGGCGAGCACGTCGTCTCCCGGCTGCCCGACGCCGAGCTCTTCCACCTGCCGGAGGAAAGTCACCTGGCCGGGCTGGGTCGCGGCGAGGAGATTCTGTCCACCCTGATGAAGATCTGGGACGAGCAGGACTGACTCAAGGCTGAAGGTAACCTACTCACGTGTTGCTGGCTTCCCTGAATCCTTCGGCCGTTGCCGCCACCGATATCGCTGACGCGGTGAGCATTGACGGCGCTGTGCTGAGTCGCAGCGACTTGGTCGGTGCCGCAACGTCGGTGGCCGAACGGGTCGCCGGCGCGGACCGGGTTGCGGTGCTGGCCACGCCGACCGCGTCGACGGTGCTGGCGATCACCGGCTGCCTGATCGCCGGCGTGCCCTTCGTTCCGGTGCCCGCCGATGTCGGCGTGGCCGAGCGCCGGCACATGCTGACCGATTCCGGGGCACAGGCCTGGCTGGGCCCGGTGCCCGAACAGCCAGAAGCGTTGCCGCACATTCCGGTGCGATTGCACGCCCGCTCCTGGCACCGATATCCCGAGCCGTCATCCGATGCCACCGCAATGATCATCTACACCTCGGGCACCACCGGGCTACCCAAGGGCGTGGTGCTGAGCCGGCGAGCGATCGCCGCCGACCTCGACGCGCTGGCGCAGGCCTGGCAGTGGACGGCCGACGACGTTCTGGTGCACGGCTTACCGCTGTTTCACGTGCACGGACTGGTGCTGGGCTTGCTCGGGTCGCTGCGGATCGGAAATCGCTTCGTGCACACCGGAAAACCGACACCAGCCGGCTATGCCCGGGCATGTACTGAAGCCGGGGGCACGTTGTATTTCGGGGTCCCCACGGTGTGGTCGCGGGTGGCGGCCGACGAGGCGGCTGCCCGGGCGCTACGCTCGGCGCGGCTACTGGTGTCCGGGAGCGCACCGCTGCCGGTGCCGGTGTTCGACCGGCTGGCCGAGCTCACCGGGCACCAGCCCATCGAACGGTACGGCGCCTCGGAATCGCTGATCACGATCTCGACGCGGGCGGACGGCGAGCGACGCGCGGGTTGGGTGGGCCTGCCGGTTGCGGGCGTGCAAACCCGGTTGCTCGACGACGACGGCGGCCCGGTGCCGCACGACGGGGAAACCGTTGGAAGTCTTCAGGTTCGCGGTCCGACGATGTTCGACGGCTACCTGAATCGGCCGGAGGCCACCGCCGAGGCCGTCGACGCCGACGGCTGGTACCGTACCGGTGACGTTGCGGTTATCGACAGCGGTGACATGCACCGCATCGTGGGACGCGAGTCGGTCGACTTGATCAAGTCCGGCGGGTACCGCATCGGCGCAGGCGAAATCGAAACGGCGTTGCTCGGGCATCCGGGCGTGCAGGAGGCGGCCGTCGTCGGGCTGCCCGATGAGGACCTGGGCCAGCGTATTGTCGCATTCGTCGTCGGCTCATCCGAATTAAAAGCCGACGAACTGATCAACCATGTCGCACAACAGCTTTCGGTACACAAACGGCCACGTGAGGTGCGCATCGTGGACGGGCTGCCACGCAACGCAATGGGCAAGGTCCTCAAGAAGCAGCTGCTATCCGAGGGCTGAATCGCTGTCACGCCAGCACGCCGTGGCCACGGTGGCGAGCGAGCCCGAAGTATTGCTTTGAAAGGGCTGATTGCGTACCAGTGATGGCTGACGCCAGCGGGGGTGACGGTCAGTTGTTGTCTGCAGAATTGAGATACCGCTGTTCGATGGCGTGGATCAGCTGGCGTCGTACTCGTTGCAGGTCCGCCGCGCGGCGCGCCACCAGCTCGTCCTCCCATGCGGCAACTTGCGCCGCGAATTCCATGTCGGCGATGGTGTCGCCGAGCCAGCGCGAAAAATCGCCTCGTTCGAGGTGATATTGCAGTGCTTGCAGGTCGAGATAGCCTATCGCCGCGCGGAACTCGTGCATCGTGCCCGCCGCGGGCATGGTGTGGCCGTCGGTTGGCCGGAAGTAGAACCGCCGCTCTTTGGGCAGGGAAACATCGGCATATTTGTGGGAGTGCCGCACGTGGCCGGTGCGGCGCGCTGCGATGGTGAAGGCACGAGGCGCCGCCGAGCCGAACTGCACGGATGCCCGCCGCATTGGTTGTGGCGTGACGTCATTCGCCATGTCGGCAGCATCGAGGGTAAGCACGATGTCGGTGTCATCGACCTCACCGGCGGGCAGCGACGAGGGCACGAAGGATGACAGCAGGTACCCGCCGCGCCGCGTCCAGTGTGGCTGCCGGTCCGCGCCGAGCAGGTGGGCCTCGTCGTAGATCACCCAGTGGGGAAATCCACGTGCTTCGCGGTGAGCTTCGGCCGCTGGCCGTAGTCGGTGCAGATAGTCGACCTTGTCGGCTGTGGACAGCGCTGACAGATCTACGACCAGACTGGTGTGTGGCTGCAGCAAGCAGACCAGCTCAACCGGTTCGGGAAGGCGATTTTGGGCATTGATGAGCTGTACCCGGTTGAGCTGCTCCAGTTGTCCATGGTCGCCTTCGGGATCGACGAGCAACACGCAGTAGCCGGCATTGATCCATTCCTCGGCCAGCAATCCGACCAGGTAGCTTTTGCCGGACTTGGCTGGTCCGGTCACTACCATGCGCGCCTGGCTGCCGGGCACCTTCGTCGGGGTTCCGTCATCGAAGGTTCCGATCTGCACCCACCGGCGCGCCGGACACCAGCGCCGCGCCCCGTTGAGATACGCGCCGGTCAGCAACTCGGCAACTCCGGCCCCGTCTGGTTGCTCGAGCACCAGATCGGCACGCTCGCGCACGGACGACAGTGCGTTGGCTGCTGCGACGCCGATTTCGGCCGAACCGAACAGCGACAGGTCATTTTCTGCATCCCCGATAGCGATGGTGTTGTGCGGTGAGAGGTTCATCTCTGTCAGCACCGCGGCCAGCCCGGTGCCCTTGGTGACCCCGGCCGGCACCACCATTAGTGCTGCCCGGTCTCGCACGATTTGACAGTCCAGGTTTAACGCACCGATCGCCTCGAGGATGGTCGCGGCGTAGTCGCCGTCGGCGGCCAAAATCACCTCGCCGCGCCGATACGGCACCTCCCGCTGATCCAGTGCCGCGCCGAGTGCGCGGTCCACCGGCGCCGATAGCGGGTAGGTCCTGCCGGCGGTCACTGTTACGGCCCCATTTTCGGCGACCAGCGCATCAACGTGATCGGTGATCTGCGGGAAGTTCGCCGCCAACTCGGTCACGATCCGGCCGGTGACCAGCACCACCTGCAGACCATCGCGGCGAACCCGATCGACGGCCTCCAACGCCTGCGCCGAAACCTGGCCCCCGGAGGTGAGGGTGCCGTCCAAATCGACGGCTACCACGCGGAAGAACCCCACAGCCCAATCCCTTCTTTGCACACCATAGAACAACGGGCTGCTCAGCGTCCCGGCGCAACGCACACCGAACCGGCATCATCGGCTCAGCAAGGCCAAGCCACGATTCCATGCACGATAGGCGGCGCGACCAGGTACCGGGCAGGGTCGTTCGGCCTCTCCCGTATGCCAAACGTCCCAACACCATTCACTGGTGGCAGACGGCTTCGGAGACCATCGCCACGGCGAGAAGGACGTTCAGCCCTACGGACCTCTTGCCTCACTGAGAATGAACACATCAGCAGCCTCGTCGGTCATGCCTTCGAAGGAATCGCTGATGGACTCGTTCACCCTTGGCTTGGCGCGGTGGCCGATTCTCAAGGCGCTCGGCGTGGTGGCACGGGTCAGCAGCAGCTGCGTTGGACCGGGCCCTCCGGGAGCAGTTCACCGGATGGGCCGCGTCGCGACACGCAGGATTTTGCCAGCTTTTCCATCGAGCAAGACCGCGAACCTTCACCTACCGTCGTAAAGATGTACAGACGCAGCCGAAAAGTGAGCGGCCACCGTGGGTGAGCCGAATCGCCTGGTGGGCTCCGCGGTGGCGACTGCAGCCGATCCCGGCGTCACACCCATGAGACGGGTGGCGGCTGCGTGTCTCGTCGGCTCGGCAATAGAGTTTTACGACTTCCTTATTTACGGCACCGCGGCAGCGCTGGTGTTTCCCACTGTGTTCTTCCCACGCCTGAGTCCTACGGTGGCCATGATCGCTTCGATGGGGACATTCGCCACGGCGTTTCTATCCCGGCCGCTGGGCGCGGTCGTCTTTGGGTACTTCGGGGATCGGCTGGGCCGCAAAAAGACCCTGGTAGCCACGCTGCTGATCATGGCCGTGTCAACCGTGACGGTGGGCGTGGTGCCCAGCACGGCTGCCATTGGTGCGGCAGCCCCATTGATCCTGGTCGTCCTGCGGCTGCTGCAGGGGTTTGCGGTGGGCGGCGAGTGGGCGGGGTCGGCGTTACTGAGCGCCGAGTACGCGCCGGCTGGCAAACGGGGCCTGTACGGCATGTTCACCCTGCTCGGTGGCGGCTCCGCGGCGGTGCTTACCAGCGTGACGTTTCTGGGTGTGAACCTCAGCATCGGCGAAAACAGCCCCGCGTTCATGCAGTGGGGGTGGCGCGTGCCGTTCCTGATCAGCGCGGCGCTGATCGGTATCGCCCTATATGTACGGCTGAACATCGACGAGACCCCGTTGTTCGCCGAGGAAAAGGCCCGCAATTTGTTGCCTGACGCGCCGATCGCTGAGGTGCTGCGCCTGCAGCGCCGAGAGATCGTCCTGGCCGGGGGCAGCATCCTGGGCGCGTTGGGCTTTGTCTACATGGGCAACACCTACCTCGCCATGTACGCCCACTCCCACTTGGGCTATTCGCGCAGCTTCATCTGGTCGGTCGGTGTGCTGGGCGGGTTGGCGAGTATCTCGTTCGTCGCACTCTCGGCCAGTCTGTGCGATCGAGTCGGGCGTCGGCGCATGATGTTGGTGGGGTGGGCAGGCTGTCTACCGTGGTCGTTCGTGGTGATCCCGCTGATGGATACCGGCAAACCCGTTTTGTACGCGGTCGCCATCGTCGGCATGTTCGCCATCGCCGCGACCGGCTCCGCTCCGACGGGAGCCTTCATCCCTGAGTTATTCGCCACCCGCTGCCGCTACAGCGGATCGGCACTGGCGGTGAACTTGGCCGGCGTCGTCGGCGGCGCCCTGCCGCCGCTGATCGCCGGTACGCTACTGGCAACCTACGGCAGCTGGGCGATCGGTCTCATGCTGGCCGCCCTTGCGTCGGCCAGCCTGCTGTGCACCTATCTACTGCCGGAAACCAACGGAACAGTGCTGAGAACCACCCAAGGCGTGCACGTCGGCGAGGCGCCCGCCGAGCTGTAACCGCCGGACACTCAGTTGGCGTGCAGATCCTCGTTGAGGGCGATGCCCTGACCGCCGCGGGCCACCACCTCGACGGCACCGGTGACCGAATTGCGGCGAAACAGCAGGTTGTTGGCACCGGAGAGCTCTCGGGCTTTGACCGCTTTGCCGTCGGGCGTGGTGACCTTGGTGCCGGCGGTGACATACAGTCCGGCTTCGACGACGCAGTCGTCGCCCAGCGAGATGCCCAGCCCAGCGTTGGCGCCGAGCAGACACCGCTTGCCTATCGAGATGACTTCGGTGCCACCGCCGGACAGTGTGCCCATGATCGATGCTCCACCCCCGATATCCGACCCGTCACCCACCACCACACCGGCCGAGATGCGGCCTTCCACCATCGACGCGCCCAGGGTGCCGGCGTTGTAGTTGACGAAACCCTCGTGCATCACGGTCGTGCCCGGCGCCAGGTGGGCGCCCAGCCGCACCCGGTCGGCGTCGGCGATGCGCACCCCGGTGGGCACGACGTAGTCGACCATCCGGGGGAACTTGTCGACGCCGTAGACGGTCACCGGTCCCTTGCGGCGCAGCCGTGCCCGGACCGCCTCGAAGCCTTCGATGGCGCACGGTCCGTGATTAGTCCAGACGACGTTGGTCAATACCCCGAACAAGCCGCCGGCGTTGAGCCCATGTGGCGTCACCAGCCGGTGCGACAGTAGATGCAGCCGCAGGTAGGCGTCGTAAGCGTCGGCGGCGACGTCGTCTAGGGAGCCGATGACGGTGCGCACGGCGATGGTTTCGGTGCCGCGGTCGTCGTCGCGGCCGATCAGCGCAGCCAGCTCCGGGGGAACATCGGACATCGCGAGTCGTGACGTAGCGCTGGTGCCCGATTCGGTCAGTTCCGGTGCGGGAAACCAGGTGTCGAGAATCGATCCGTCGGAGGCCAGTGTCGCCAGTCCGATGCCTGCAGCCCCAGTCACGGGGGCCACGTTACTTCCCCGGCAGGAGAAAACACCCACTACGCTGGATTCGTGCTGGACTTGCGCGGCGATCCCATCGCGTTGACCGCGGCGCTGGTCGACATTCCCAGCGAATCGAGAAACGAAGCGCGCCTCGCCGACGAGGTGGAATCCGCGCTCCGCGCTCAGACGCCCGGCTTCGAGATCATTCGCAACGGCAACGCCGTGCTGGCTCGCACTCGGCGGCAGCAGCCGTTGAGGGTGCTGCTGGCCGGCCACCTGGACACCGTCCCGGTGGCCGGAAACCTGCCCAGCCGTCGCGAGAATGGCGACCTGTACGGCTGCGGCGCCGCCGACATGAAATCCGGTGACGCGGTCTTTCTTCATCTCGCCGCCACTGTGGCCGAACCGGTGCACGACCTGACGCTGGTGTTCTACGACTGCGAGGAAATCGATGCGGCGGCAAACGGTTTGGGCCGCATCGAGCGTGAGCTGCCGGATTGGTTGTCCGCCGACGTGGCCATCTTGGGCGAGCCCACTGCCGGCTACATCGAGGCAGGCTGCCAGGGCACGCTGCGCGTCGTGATCAGCGCCACCGGAACCCGCGCCCATTCGGCCCGTTCCTGGTTGGGCGACAACGCAATTCACAAACTGGGTGGTGTCCTGGACCGGCTGGTCGGATACACCGCACGCACCGTCGATATCGACGGGTGTGCCTACCGCGAGGGCTTGTCGGCCGTGCGCATCGACGGTGGTGTGGCCGGCAACGTGATTCCCGACGCGGCCTCGGTGACGGTCAACTTGCGGTTTGCCCCCGACCGGTCGGTGGCCGCGGCGCTGCAACACGTGCATGACGTGTTCGACGGGCTCGACGTGCGGATCGAGCAGACCGACGCCGCGCCGGGCGCGCTGCCGGGCCTGTCGCAGCCCGCCGCCAAGGCCCTGGTCGAGGCCGCCGGCGGGCAGGTGCGCGCGAAATACGGTTGGACCGATGTTGCCCGCTTCGCGGCGTTGGGCATCCCGGCGGTCAACTATGGACCCGGCGATCCGAACCTGGCGCACCGCCGCGACGAGCGGGTAGCGGTCGACCAGATCACCGCGGCTGTGGAGATGTTGCGCGGCTACCTGACCGGCTGAGCGTCACTGCGTCGCGGGCGTCACGACGACGTCGACGGCGTCGACTCCCGCGTTCGCAACCACGGTCAGC
>DATJBA010000130.1:0-4791 GCA_035515675.1 Mycobacterium sp. | reverse complement strand
GGGAGGGTCCGTTGGGTGCGGTCAGTCCATTGCTGGCGCCGTCTTGGTTGATGGCGCTGCCGGCGATCACCGCGTGGATGGTGTGGTTGTTGGCGCGGGCCTCGGAGAGCCGTTCCAGCAACACCAGCCCGACTCCCTCGGAGTACCCGGTGCCATCGGCGGCCGCGGCGAAGGCTTTGCAGCGCCCGTCCTCGGCCAAGGCGATGGAAGGGGTGAACAGAAACATGCCCGGGGAGGCCATCACCGACGCCCCACCGGCCAACGCCAGATCACATTCACCGCGCCGCAACGCCTGCACCGCCAGATGAACAGCGACCAGCGAGGACGAGCAAGAGGTGTCGACGCTGACCGCGGGCCCTTCCAGGCCCAAGGTGTAGGAGATGCGCCCCGAAGCCACGGCATGGGTGGTCCCGGTTGCCATGAACATCTCCACATCATCGAGGCCATCGGCAATCAGTTGCATCACATAGTCGCCCCCGGTCAGGACGCCCGCATAAACGCCTGTTCTGCTCCCTTGCAAGGACTCGGGATCGATGCGAGCGTGCTCGATCGTCTCCCAGGCAACTTCGAGCAGCAGCCTCTGCTGCGGATCCATCGCCGTCGCTTCGGGGTCGCTGATCCCGAAAAAGTGCGCATCGAAGCGGTCGGCGTCGTAGAGGAACCCGCCGCGGCGGACCATGCCCGGCACGCGGGCGCGGTGGCGGAGATCGGCCAGGTCCGCCTCCCAGTTGCGGTTCGTCGGAAACTCGCCGATGACATCAGCGCCCTCTGCGACCAGATCCCAGAGCTGTTGTGGGGAGGAGGCCCCTCCCGGGTAGCGGCAGCCCATCCCGATGACCACGACCGGGTCGTCGTGCAGGTTCTCCAATTCCCGGAGCCTCTGACGAGTCTGGTGGAGATCGGCGGTCACCCGCTTCAGGTAGCTGAGGAGCTTTTCCTCATTGCTCATCGCGATCGAACCTTTCGACTGTGACATCTGGTGGCGTCAGACCTCGGAGTCGATCAGATCGAAAATCTCGTCGGCTGTGGCGGATTGGATCTTGTCGATGACCGCTGCGGGATCGGCATTTCCCCCCTGCAGCGCGAAGGACGACAGTAGCTTCTTGAGGCGGGCCAAGACAAGATCATGGGTATCGCTGTCGGTGGGGATGCCGGCCAGGCTCTGTTCGAGGTTGGCTATGTCGGCGAAGATCGAGTTCCGTGGCGCGGTGATCTCGAGTGAGACTGCTTCGAGCAGATGCTCCGCCAGCGCATCCGGGGTCGGGTAGTCGAAGACCAGAGTGGGTGGGAGCTTCAGCGACGTGGCTTGCGCGAGCTGATTGCGGAGCTGGACCGCGGTGAGCGAGTCGAATCCGAGTTCCTGGAAGGTCGAACCGGGGTCGATCTCCTCCGCCGAAGAGCGCCCCAGCGTTGTGGCCGCGTGCATGCGCAAGAATTCGCTGACGCGGGCGAGTCGATGCTGCTCCGGCACCGCCCGCAACTGCTCGGCCCACCTGGCAGCAGCGACGCCATCAACGGTCGGGCGCGACACCCGCACCAGTGCCCGCAGTAGCGGCGGTGGTGTGCTACCGGCCTTTTCCAGGGCCGCGCCCAGCGGGGCCAGGACCGAGATCGCTCTATCCAGGCTAAGTGCGGCATCGAACAAAGCGAGGCCGTGCGCGGTGCTCAGGGGCGTGACACCGGCATCGCGGAAGCGGGCGAGGTCGATGTGACCTACGCCTTGCGTCATCTCGCTGGTTTCTGCCCACAGTCCCCAGGCAAGGCTGTGCGAGGGGAGACCATTGGCGTGCCGATAGTCGGCCAGGGCATTGAGGAATGCGTTGGCTGCGGCATACACGGCTTGACCCGGCGTACCGAACAAGCTCGCGATGGAGGAGAACAGCACGAGCGGGCAGTTCGGTATCGCCTCGGTCAACCGGTGCAGGTTCCATGCCGCGTCGACCTTGGGGCGCAGCACCTTCGTGATCTGTGCGTGGTCGGCGGTAATGATCACAGCGTCATCGAGGACTCCGGCGGTGTGCACGACGGCCGTCAGTGGACGGTCGGCGCACACGTCATCGAGCAGCTGGGTCAGTGCCGCGAAGTCGGCGGCATCGCAGGCCGCGATGGTGACGTCGGCGCCCAGGTCCTGCAGTTCGGTGGACAGTTCGCCGGCGCCGGGCGCCTCGGCACCTCGCCGACTGATCAGGAGCAGATTCTTGACCTCGTGCTTGGTCACGAGGTGGCGGGCGATGATCGAACCCAGGGTGCCAGTTCCTCCGGTAACGAGAACGGTGCCCCCCGGGGGCAGTACCTGACTAGCGACCCGGGCGGTCGCGGGTGTGCGGGTCAGCCGCAGCGCGTGGACGGCTCCGTTGCGGAGCAGCAGCTGTGGCTCATCGGTATCGTGCACGATCGCCATCGCCGCGTTCGACAGTGGGTCACCGTCGGTATCGACGAGGACGAAACGGCCGGGGTGCTCGTTCTGGGCAGTTCGCACCATCCCCCACACCGCGGCTGCCGGTAGGTTGCCGGCCGGCCGATCGGGTGCCGCGGCGATTGCGTTGTGAGTTAGCAGAACCAGACGGGTGGATTCCAGTCGCGCATCGGCAAGCCAGTCCTGTAGCAGCGACAGCGCTTCCGCGGTCAGCACACGAGTCTGTTCGGCGACGTCGCCGGCCCGGCCCGCCGTTAGCCGGACGTCGGCGACGACGACGTTGGGCAGTGCACCGCCCAACTCCGCGACCGCACACAGCTCAGGCAGATCGCGGTAAGTTATGGCGGCGATTCCGGCCGCCTCGAGCTCCTGGGAGACGCTGCGGTCGTATTGCGACAGAACTGCCCAGCTGCCAGCGCTCGCACCCGGCTGGTGCGGCAGAGGGTGCCAGTCGACGTCGAAGAGGGTGTTGTGGGTGGTGAAGTGAGCAAGGGCGAGGTTGTCAGGTGACGTCGGCCGCAATGTGAGCGACTCGACGGTGGCCACCGGGGCGCCCGAAGTGTCGCTGAGCTGCATCGTGATCGTGTGTTCTCCGCGTCGGGAGATACGCGCGCGGATCACACTGGCACTGCTTGGATACAGCCGCACTCCCGACCACGCGAACGGCATCTCCATATGATCTGCGCGCGAGGCCAGGACCAGGGGGTGCAGGGCGGAGTCGAAGAGCGCGGGGTTGATGATGAAGCCCTCGGTATCTGCGCCGTCCGGAAGGTGGGCCTCGGCATAGAGATCGTCGCCGAGGCACCAGGCGGCGCGAAGCCCGCGCAGTCTGGGTCCGTAGTGGTATCCGGCATCGGCGAAGCTTGCGTAGGCGCCCGCCACGTCGATGGGTTGGGCGCCCGGCGGTGGCCAGATGTCGATCATGTCCGCGGCAACACCGCCCGGTGTCGATGGGGTCAGGACGCCGGTGGCGTGCACGGACCAGGGATGGTCGGCCGCCAAAGTTTGTGGTCGCGAGCGGAACATGAGTGTGCGCCTGCCGTCGCCGTCGCCGTCGGCGATCTCCAGCCGAATCTGTACCGCACCGTTTTCGGGAATGACGAGGGGCTTCTCGATGATCAGTTCCTCGAGCTGGCTGCAGCCCAGGCGATCGCCCGCGTAGATCGACATCTCCACGAACGCGGTGCCGACCAGGATCGCCACGCTGTGGGTGCCGTGATCACCGAGCCAAGGATGGGTTCGGCGTGCGAGCTGGCCGGCCATGATCATTCCGTTGCCGTCGGCGGTGTCGACCATCGCGCGAAGCAAGGGGTGATTCAGCTTCTCGAACCCGGCCGATTCCACATCGACCGTTTGATCCGGTACATCCATCCAGTGGCGTTTTTTGTGGAAGGGGTAGGTGGGCAGGTCGGTGGTGGTGTGGTGGGGGTAGATGGTGTTCCAGTGGGGTGTGGCACCGTGTAGGTGGGCTTGGGTGAGTGCGGTGCGGAATTGGTGTTGGTCGTCGTGATCGCGGCGCAGGCTGGTCAGTGTGGTGCCAGGGGTGTGGGTGATTTCGAGGGTGGCTTGGATGGCTGGTCCGAGTACGGGGTGGGGGCTGGCTTCGATGAAGAGTCGGTAGCCGTCGTCGATGAGGGCGCGGGTGCCCTGCTCGAAGAGGACCGGCTGGCGCAGATTGTCGAACCAGTATTCGGCGTCGAGCACCCCGGTATCGATCCTGGTCCCGTGCACAGTGGAATAGAAGTCGATCGAGGAAGTGCCGAACTCGATCCCGGCCAGTGCGTCGCGCATCGCATCTCGCACCGAGTCGACGTGCGGGCAATGAGAGGCGTAGTCGACATCGACCGTGCGGGCGTAGATCCCCTCGGCGTCGCAGGCCTTGACGAATGCTTCGACGGCGTCCGGCGAACCGGCAACCACGGTGGTGCGTGGCCCGTTGTACGAGGCGATGTGGATGAGCCTCTCGCTCGGACCCTCCAACCGTTTGGTCACCAAGTCGGCCGGGAGCTCAATCGAGGCCATCGCACCAGTGCCGGCGAGGGCGGCCAGCGCGCGGCTTCGGAGGGTGATGATGCGTGCTGCGTCGTCGAGGGTGAGTCCGCCTGCGATGTGGGCGGCGGCGATTTCGCCTTGGGAGTGTCCGATGATGGCAGTGGGGTGGATTCCGTGTGCTTGCCATAGTGCTGCCAGGGCGACCGAGATGGCGAAGAGTGCGGGTTGGGTGATGTCGACGCGTTTGAGTGAGGGGGCGTTGGGTTTGTTGGTGAGGATGTCGATGAGTGACCAGTCGGTGTGGGGGTGGAAGGCGTCTGCGCAGTCGTTGATCTTTTGCCGGAAGGTGGGGGAGGTTTCGTAGAGTTGTTGGCCCATTCCGG
>DATJBA010000129.1:0-7125 GCA_035515675.1 Mycobacterium sp. | reverse complement strand
GCACATCTTCGAGATCTTCGATGAGGTCGAGAAGTGGCTCGCGGACAAGACCAAGTACGAGGCTGTCGACATCCTGCGCGGATACGAGGTGCCCTGTGCGCCGGTGCTTTCCATGAAGGAGATCGCCTCCGACCCGGCGCTCCGCGCCAGCGGAAGCGTTGTCGAGGTGCCACACAAGGAGCGCGGCACCTACCTGACCGTCGGCTGCCCGATCAAGTTCTCCGAGTCACCCCGGAGATCACCGCATCGCCGCTGCTCGGTGAACACACTGACGACGTGCTGACCGAACTGGGCTACGACGCAGACACCGTCGCCGCACTGCACGCCAAAGGCGTCGTCTGACGGGGCGAGCCGGCGAAATGTCGAGCGCGGTCCCGTAACCCGTTGCGGCCCAACATGGGCACGCGCAGAAAGGATTGACAATGACCAACGATAAGACCGGTGCGCCAACGACTGTGACTCAGCGCGGTCAGGAATTCACGATCACCGTCGACGGGCAGACCGTCGGAATTGCGGCGTTCGCGGATCGCGGCAATCAACGGGTATTCGTTCACACCGAGGTAGACGAATCGTTCCAAGGACGCGGTCTTGCAACGATTCTTGTCGACGAGGCCATCAAGTCGACGAAGGCCGACGGACTGCGCATCGTCGCCGTCTGCCCAATGGTCGCCGCATTCCTTGATAAGCACAAGGAGTTCGACGACATCGTCGACCCTGTCACCAACAAAACCTAAATGGTCTCGCCCCGGTGTCCGCACGGCGGTGAGCTGGCGGCCCCCGAATCCGGGAATTGTCAGTCGCGACCGACGTTCGACGGGTGTACCTGGCCCGCCATGGCCGTACCGCGCTCAACGCCGACGATCGGCTGCGCGGGCTGAGCGATCCCCCACTGGACCGGGTCGGGATCGCGGAAGCCGCAAAGCTCGCGCAGGCGTTGGCCGCGAAACATCCCACGGTGGTGATTTCGAGTCCGCTGCAGCGGGCAGTGGCCACCGTGCGGGCGATCGGCGAAGCGGCCCGGACAGCTGTGGTGATCGACGCGCGACTTAACGACCGCGACTACGGGCCATGGAACGGAAAGCCTCGCACCGAGGTTGCACGCCGCTTCGGCAGCATCGACGCAGCCCCAGGGGTGGAGCCGATCGCCGCGCTTGCGTCGCGTGCCCATACCGCACTCGACCAGCTGGTCGGCCACTACGGCTGCGGGCCCCTCGTGCTGGTCTCCCACGACGCGGTCAACTGCGCGCTGCTTGAACAGCTCGACCCGTCACTGACTGACATTGGGCAACGTACCGGCTGTTGGAACGAACTCAGCCGCGTTGACGGCGCCTGGCAGGTCGACGGCTACGACCTCAAACCCGACCAGCCACGTCCAACGCCGGCGCTGGGTGCCTCAACGTCGCCGTCGACGAATGGGCGCGAACCCGCGGAAAAAAGTCCTAGCCTGTCGGCGGCCTCGCAAGGAGGTCGATGGCCGCAAGCGGCATATCGCGGTCGACACGATGGGCCTGCTGCTGCTCGTGGTGATCACCTCGGCGGGCGTGCAGGACCGCGACGGGGCGCGCAGGCTGCTGGAGAAGGTCAAGATGGCGATGCCGTCGCTAGCGCTGTTGTGGGCCGACGGCGGCTACGCGGGCAAGCTGGTCGAATGGGCCGAGCGCATCGCTCACATCACCATCGAGATCGTACGCAAGCCCTTGGAAATCAAGACATTCCACGTACTGCCGCGACGTTGGGTGGTCGAGCGCACGTTCGCGTGGATCGTGAAATGCCGCCGCCTCGACCACGATTATGAGCGGCTACCGGAGACCAGCGAGGCGATGATCAAATGGGCGATGATAGGCCTGATGGTCCGGCGACTCAAACCAGCACCCGGGTGCAAGGCCTGGCAGAAGACCTCGACTGCAACTTGAGACTTTCCCAACACGTTCTAAGACCAGCAGGGCATCACCGAGCAGGCTGTCGCCGACCGGCGCCGCTCCGGCCAATCCCGGATCCGCGGTGATCTGCAGCAGTTCGGTGCCTTCGGGCAGATACTCGCCGGCAACATACGTAATAAGGTGTCGTCGCAGTGGCAGGAGATCCGCAGCAAGTGGCAGGCCCATGTCGCCGAGGTGCGAACCCCGCGTCCAGGAGAAGGCGGACCGGTTCGACGCTCGCGCGGCGGCCATGGACGCCGATGTGGCCGAGGCCTACGCACTTGATGCGATCGATTTCGCGCAGGCCGCTGTGGACGAAGCCGAGTACGCAGCGCTTGATGCGATGTACGCGCGCCAACGCGGAGGGATTCCGTGCCTGATCGCGGGGGGCGATTAGTCAGCTTATATTGGGTCATCTGGGTTGCTTCGGCCGAATCGCCTCTTCCAGAGCGAGGTTTCGGCCAAGCAGCGCGATCTTCTTCGGATTTACCAGCACCATCGCCGGTTTCGTGGTGCCTGCATACCCGTTCGATTCGATCGAGACGTTAGCTATGGTGGTCGGAATCTGGCTGATCATCCTCGGCACCATGGAAGTCGTCTCCGGGTTCGGTATGCGCGGCGATGTGAAGAAGGTCGAAAAGATGGCCGGCAGTGTGACCGCCGTGACTCCATGATGAATAATGACTGGCCAGTGCGCGCCGCTACCACAACCACTGACAAATCGATTGCGCTGATAATCGGGCATTGGGCTTTCCGACGTTCTGGACCGCTAACCGGGGGTTGGGTTGCCACCTTGGAGCATTCTCGGGATTCCTTGCTGCAGCAGCCGATTTGGAGGTTCAACATGACGCCGACCACAGCGGGTGCGGAGCGCCGCCGGGTCGAGGGCTTCGGCCGGCTCGATTTGGGCTTGCGGCAGGCCAGCGATTGGTATCTGTGGGGACCCTATCTGAGCGAACGCCAATGGGGCACAGTCCGCGAGGACTACAGCGCCGACGGCGACGCCTGGAGCTACCTGCCGCACGATCACGCGCGCTCGCGTGCCTACCGCTGGGGCGAGGACGGGCTGGCGGGCTTCTGTGACATCGAGCAGCGGCTGTGTTTGGCGCTGGCGTTGTGGAACGGGCGCGACCCCATTCTGAAGGAGCGGGCCTTCGGATTGACCGGAGCCGAGGGCAATCACAGCGAGGACGTCAAGGAGTACTGGTGGTATCTCGACGCGCTGCCCAGCCACGAGTGGAACAGCTGGCGTTACCACTACCCGCAGCGGGCGTTCCCCTACCAGCAGCTGCTGGATGAGAACCGGCGGCGCGGCAAGTTCGATTTCGAGTACGAGCTGCTCGACACCGGCGTCTTCGACGACGACCGCTACTGGATCGTCGATGTGTCATACGCGAAGGCTGACCCCACCGAGGTGCTGATGACGATCGGCGTGACCAACGCCGGGCCAGAAACCGAACTGCTGCACATGCTGCCGAGCATGTGGTACCGCAACACCTGGTCCTGGGATGTCGGGACGGCCGCGCCGACGCTGGCTGCCAGCGCCGCGGGCACCGTCGCCGTCGAGCGCCCCTTCCTTGGCGACCTCGAGCTGCTGCCCGGGCCGCCCCCCCAGGGCGGCGGCCCAGAGTTGCTGTTCTGCGACAACGAGACGAATGTTGCTCGGCTGTACGGGGTCACGGGTGGCTCGCGGTGGCCCAAGGACGGCATCAACGACCACGTCGTGTCCGGGGCCGACACCATCAATCCGCAGCGGCGGGGCAGCAAGTGCGGGGTGTGGTACCGGCTCACGGTGGCGCCCGGCGCGACCGCCGAGCTGCGGCTGCGGCTGCGTCCGGCCGGCACCGGGCCGGACCCGGCCACCGCGCTGGGCGCGGACTTCACCCGGGTGGTGGACCAGCGGCGCGCCGAGGCGGCCGAGTTTTACGCCGAGCTCACCCCGGAGGCGGCGTCGGCCGACGAGGCCGCAGTGATGCGTGAGGCGTTCGCCGGGTTGCTGTGGAGCAAGCAGTTCTATTACTACGAGGTGGCCCGCTGGCTTGACGGTGACCCGACCCAGCCGCCACCCCCGGCGCAGCGGAGCTCTGGCCGCAATGCCCGCTGGCGCAGCTTCGAAGCGTTCGACGTGATGTCGATGCCCGACACCTGGGAGTGCCCGTGGTTTGCGGCGTGGGACTTGGCGTTTCACTGTGTCGCGCTGGTGCACGTCAATCCGGCGTTCGCGAAGTACCAGCTATTGCTGCTCTGCCGCGAGTGGTTTCAACACCCCAGTGGGGCGCCGCCGGCCTACGAGTGGGATTTCTCCGATGTCAACCCGCCGGTGCAGGCCTGGGCGGCGCTGGAGGTGTTTGGTATCGACGGGGGCCGCGACTTCGACTTTCTAAACCGGATCTTCGACCAGCTGTTGATGAACTTCACCTGGTGGGTGAACCGGCAGGACGCCAACGGCTCCAACCTGTTCGAGGGCGGGTTCGCCGCGACGGCACTGGAGCGCTACCACGAATTCTTCGGCGCCGAGCTGACGATCGAATACCCGACCGGTTCGGGCACCCGCGTGACCCTCGATGCGGTCGCCTCCGATCTTTGGGAACGCCTGGTGTCGATATTCCTTGTCGGCAGCCACGGATCCCGGCCGTGCTTTGTTGGGGTGGGCCGGTTTCAGACCGACTCCCGCTGGCGGAACAACCTGCTATTTTTCGAGTACTTCCACGGCGATAACGCCGCGGGCCTGGGCGCATCCCATCAAACCGGGTGGACCTGGCTGGTGGCCGACGTGATCCGCCGCCGCCACCGGGCCTACCCCCCGGTATCGCAGGTCATCCAGGGCCTCGTGCCCCGTGAGGAGACCTGATGAGCCCGAAAAAATCCCGCCCGGCCGCGCCGACGCGCTGGGCGCCACACCCAGCGCCGACGGCACGAACTTCGCCGTGGCCTCACACCGAGAAGGAGTAATGGTGAGCGAACCCGGTTGCGGCCCTGACCAATTGCCTCCCTCCCCGGCCGAGAAGGCCGCTGTTACAGCGCCTGGAGGTGTTGCCACCGAAGGGCCCACCGCGACGGCACCACCCGGGCGCATACCCCCCGCGGAAGCGCTGCCAATGAAGAAGAGGCCGTGGTGGGTGCGCCGCTACACGTTCACCGGCACCGCCGTCGGCCTGGTGTTTTTGTGGTTGTCGATGACCCCGTCGCTGCTGCCCCGCGGGCCGCTGTTCCAGGCGCTGGTCAGCGGTGTATCCGGCGCAATTGGTTACGCACTGGGCGTGTTCGCGGTGTGGCTGGTGCGCTACATGCGATCGAAAGACACCAGCCCGCCCGCGCCGCGCATGGCATGGGTGGTGCTGGTCGCCGCCGGCGTGGTTGGCACCGCCGGCATGATCGTCTGGTTTCACATCTGGCAGGACCATGTGCGCGACCTGATGGGTGTCCCACGGCTGACCTGGCATGACTACGCAGTGGCTGCGGCACTGTCGATCGTGGTGTTGTTTGCGCTCGTCGAGATCGGCCAGCTGATCAGGCGGCTAATTCGCTTCCTGGTGAGCAAGCTCAATCGCGTTGCCCCGCCACGGGTTTCGGCGGTGGTCGCGGCGCTGCTCGTGGCCGTGCTGATGGTCGCCATCCTCAACGGCGTGGTGGTGCGCTTCGCGATGCATACACTGAACACCACATTCGAGGCGGTCAACAACGAGCAAAGTCCGAACACCCCGGCGCCGACGACGCCGCTGCGCTCGGGCGGCCCCGGCTCCTTGGTGTCATGGGCGTCGCTTGGAAAACAGGGCCGCATCTTCGTCGCCAGCGGCCCCGCGATCGGGCAGCTGTCGGCATTCAATGGCGCCCCCGCAATAGAGCCGATCCGCGCGTACGCCGGCTTGGAGTCCGCCCACGACATCCGCGCCAGCGCCGAGCTGGCCGCCCGCGAGCTCGAACGCACCGGTGGCCTGCAGCGCAAGGTCGTGGCCGTCGCCACCACCACCGGGACCGGCTGGATCAACGAGGCCGAAGCCGACGCGATCGAGTACATGTTCAACGGCGACACCGCGATCGTGAGCATGCAGTACTCGTTTTTGCCCAGCTGGCTATCGTTCCTGGTGGACAAGGAAAATGCCCGCCAGGCCGGGCAGGCGCTCTTCGAAGCGGTCTCCGCACGCGTGCGCGCGCTGCCGGAAGGACAGCGACCCAAGCTGGTGGTGTTCGGCGAGAGTCTGGGATCGTTCGGCGGGGAGGCGCCGTTTCTGTCTGCCAACAACATCGTCGCGCGCACCGATGGGGCGTTGTTTAGTGGGCCCACATTCAACAACAAGATGTGGCTGGAGGTGACCCGCAACCGCGATAAGGGCTCACCGCAATGGCTGCCCATCTATGAGCAGGGCCAGGACGTTCGATTCGCCGCCAGCGCCGACAACCTCGGTCGCCCGCCAGACCCGTGGGCCAACCCTCGCATCGTGTACCTGCAGCATGCGTCCGACCCAATCGCGTGGTGGAACCCCGACCTGTTGCTGCGCAAACCGGACTGGCTGCGCGAAAAACGCGGCTACGACGTGCCGGGCGACATGGAGTGGATCCCGGTGGTGACCTTCCTGCAGGTATCGGCCGACATGGCCGTCGCCGTCGATGTTCCCGACGGGCACGGTCACCGCTACGTCAAAGACGTCGCCAACGCCTGGGCCGCGATCCTGCAGCCGCCGGCCTGGACTACAGACAAGACGGCGCGTCTGCGACTTATGTTGCACGCCAACGAATGAAGCCAAACGGGTGCGGTCCTCGCGCACGGTCAGTTTCCGCCTGATGAACGGGTCAAGCAAATTGGTTGACCCCGAGTGCGGTAAGCCGAAACAAGATCTCGCCGGTCGGCGTCATCGCCATCTGGTCGCGTCGAGCCCGTTGCCCACAGCGTCAAGCATGACCTCCAGCGCGATCCGCCTGTTCGATCCGAGCGCGGGAATTCATCGAGAATGAACTCACCCGAGGTGCCGGGTTGGTTCGGTCGTCCGCGCGCCAGCGCATTGGTGAGTGCGGCAGGAACGAGATCGCTTGCGCCGATAAGGCGTTTGGCGTGCGATCCGAGTATGGTGCCGCGATGATGTCGCCGCCACACGATCGCTACGTCAGTCGGCGATGCACTTCGAACGCCAGACACAGTTCGGCAACATCACGCGGCCGAGTCAGGGAACGGCCGGTGCGCTGCTCGATGCGGTGCATCCGGTAGCGG
>DATJBA010000128.1:0-6076 GCA_035515675.1 Mycobacterium sp. | reverse complement strand
AGTGCCAGGAGACGACTTACACACCGCCACTTGGCAGCTCGTGCGCGCTGCATAGCCTAGACGGTCGTCGGCCGCCGACTTCGTCAACATCGTCGGGCCTTGCCGTGACTGTCGATTCGGTGGGTCCTCCTCTCACTTAGGAGGCACGAGGCGATGAAGCAGGAAGCGGCCCAACAGCGGCGTAGCGGCCACGGCGCTCCCCGAACTTGCTAGTCCGGGGAGCACGTCAAAGGGTGGCTGCTGGTAGGCGGTAGATCTGGGGACGGTCGTTGCCTGAGCGGCCGGCATTGACCATGAGCGGAGGGTTGGAGCGGCACCTGGGTTCCGCTGCGCCAGACGGCTTTGACGTCGCAGAGTTCGGCGAGGTCTTCGTCCACACCGGCGGCGACAGCGAGCAGATCAGCGTCATAACCCGGTGCGATATGGCCCTTACGGTGGCCCAGTCCACAGCTGGCGGCGGCGGCGGCGGTGGCGCCGGTCAGCACCTCTGTGCCGGTGAAGCCGTGTCGGGACAGATCCGCCAGCTCGAGCGGGAGCACGTCATGGGGCTTTGCGGGGTCGACACCAGCATCGGTAGATAAGGCGACATGCGCACCGGAATCCATGAGCTGGCGGATATTTCGCCATATACCCTGCACCAATGCCACGATGTCCTCCGGCATCCCCGGGACCACGCGGGGAATCGTGACGCCGCACCACACACCTTGGGCAACGATCGCGTCAATGACGTCCGGGCTAGCGACGAGGCCGTTTTCGTTGAGGAACGTGCAGTGTTCGATCCCGTCGACACCGGCGGCGACCGCCGCGGCGATCCCAGCGGTGGCGTGTGCGTGTGCGGTCACCGGTAGGCCCACCCGATGGGCTGCCTCGACCACCGCGGCCAATTGATCACCGTTGTACTGGGGCCGCCACGGATCGGTTCCGACGGTGCTGAATCCGCCGCTGGCTATCACCTTGATCCAGTCCACTCCGCGCGCGGCCCGCTCGTTCACCGCATCAACGAGCTCCTCGGTGCTATCGGCCTCACCGCCGAGGAACCAGCAATGCCCGCCACTGCGGGTCAATGGTGGCCCGGAAACCAGAAGTTCCGGCCCGAGGGTAGTTCCCTGGCGGTATTCCTCCCGTAGCGACAAGGTCGCAAAGTCGCGGTCACCGAGATCGCGAATCGTGGTGATTCCCGAACTCAACGCGGCCTCGGCGTGCCGTCGTGCCCGCCGCACCAGCGCCTCATACGAATCGCCGACCAGGTCTTCTGCCTCAGCGCCGGGTCCCAGCACAAATGCGCATGCGCATCCACCAGCCCCGGCAACAAAGCCGACTCACCCAGATCAACCAGTGTCATGCCCCGCGGGCAAACCGCGCCTTTAAAGTCGACCGCGCTGATCCGACCGTCCTCGACCACGACCATCACTGGTCCGTGGTGAAACCGGTAACCGTCGAATACGTGATCGGCGCGAATCGCGATCCGTCCCAACGGTCCTGCTGTCACGGTCGAACCTCTGCGGGAATCAGGGTGCGGCGACGAAGCCTTGCGGACTGCGATACTGCCAGTCTTCCCAAATGCATGCTGCTGTCATCGGTAAAGATACCGCGACCATATCCACCAATGGAGGGCAAGCCCAGGATGAGCGCACCGCTTCTGCGGGGATTCCCGCCGATCGTCGACGACGATGCCAGCGTGTCGATCCTCGGCTCCAGACCGCATCGCGTTGGGCCCGCGCTGACGGGGAGCGGGTCTTGGTGTCGTAGTAGGTGCTCGGGGCCATCGACACCCCTGCGCTGTGCAGGACGGTGATGATGGGCTCGACCCCGAACTCGTCGCGGTGGGTGTCGATGAAGTCGACTATTTCTTGTGTTGGCGGTCGAGCTCCGCCCCGAAGAAACTCGCCGCTCGTTTCAGTATTTCGTTGGCGTGCTTGAGTTCTCGGTTCTCCCGCTCAAGCTCTTTGATCCGGGCCGACTCCGCGGTGGACACTCCCGGTGCGTACCCGTCGTCGATGTCGGCCTGGCGCACCCAGGACCGCACCGACTCCACCCCGTAGCCGAGCTGATGGGCCACCCGCGAGACGGTGCCCTGCTCGGCGCGCAACGCACGCACCATCCGCACCGCGGCGGCCTTCTCATCCGGGCTGTACCTGCGACTGGTCGGCTTCTTCCCCGACGACGATTCCGTGGGCATACCTGCATCCTCGTTTCCAAGGTCAGGAGCCTCCGGGATTTCCAGGGCGTTTCAGTCCGCCGCTTCCCTGAGGTTGGCGATTGATCCGTGCTCATCACCCGCGCTGCGTTGAGCCTCGGCAAGCTCGATGAGCGCTTCCGCTAAGAGCGGTGTCCGCGTCTCGTCAGACTGAGCCGAAACCAAGCTGCGCAGGATTGCAACACGTTCTGCTGGTGTCGCGTCTGCAAAGCTCTCGTTGCGAGCCACTTTTGCTTGTCCTTCGCGGACAGGCTGTGCTGCAAGGATCAGATCGGTTCGGGCGAAGAACGTTGCCCACTGTTGACGCTGAAGAGTGCTCGCGTAGGCCATCGCTGTATCGACCAGAGTGTCAAGCTGATCACCCAAGACCGCGCTTCTACTTCTCGGTCGGTGATCCGGCGGCCGGAGACGATGTGTTGTCGCTGCTGAAGGAACGCGTTCAGGCGAAGCCGCTGGCCAGCATCGTCCAAGCGATCGGCTCGGCGCGAGCGTTGCACTGGAACCGGCTGGAGGAGGCGGTGGGTCTTGGGCTCGGTGTGCTCGATGACCCCGATGCACCGGCGTTTGCCGTGGCCTGGGCCGCGTTCGGCACCACCAGAGCGCTGTCGCTGATGGGACGTGGCGCCGAAGTCGAGGCGATCGCCGACCGACTGCGCGAAGTGGGCAGCCGGATCGATGGGCTGCTGCGGTATCCCGCCGCCTATGGCGAGGTCCAAGCGTTGGCCTTTACTGGACGGTTCGCCGAGGCGCAGGACCGCGCGGCTGAGTACCTGGACTTCTCGTCGTAGGGTCAGTACCTGGCGTGGGGGATGGCCAAGACCATGTACGGCTACGTCGAGGTCGCCACCGGCAGGTTTACCTCCGCCATCGATAAGTTCGAATCCGCCGTTGCCGCCCTAGTATCGCAATCGGTGGCGGCGTGGAGTTTTCCGGCGAGGATCGCTCTGGCGGAGGCTTATTCGGGGGTCGGCCGGCTCAGCGATGCGCGCAGGGCCGTCGAGGACGCTCGGAAGTGGTTGCGGCCCCACCTGGCGCTGTTCGACCCGCAACTGCGGATGGCCGAGGCGTGGACTGCGGCGGCAGAAAGTGGTTCAACGGCCGGGATCGAAGCGGCTCATGTCGCCGCGCGGGTTGCGGCCGAATCTGCCCAGTACGCCATCGAAGCGGAGGCCCTGCATGCCGCGACGCGATACGGCGACCGCACGGTCGCGGGCCGGCTGGCCGAGCTCACAGGCGTTGTCGATGGCCGACTGATCCCCCTGTATACCCGTCACGCGGCGGCCGTGGCCAATGGTGATGCCGCAGACCTGGAGCAGTGCGCCAGAGACTTCGAAGAACTCGATGCAGCGCTGTCCGCCGCTGACGCCGCGGCGCAGGCCGCCACGCGCTACTTTCAGGACGGAAACCGTGCTCGCAGCGCAGTATTGGCGGCGATGGGCCATCGACTCGCGGCGGTGTGTGGGGGTGCCGTCACACCGGCACTGCGTAACACCACCGATTACCTGCCATTGACACCACGGGAACGTGAGATCGCGAATCTTGTTGCGGCCGGGCTGTCCAACAGTGCCATCGCAGAGCGGCTTTACCTCTCGGTGCGCACCGTGGAAGGTCACATCTACCACGCCTGCGCCAAGCTGGACTTGGCTTCTCGTGACGAGCTGGTTGCGCTGGTTCAGCAACCGCCTCCCAGCCCCTAACGCCCATCTTCTCGCCCAGCGTGCGCATGGCGGATCAAGGCGATCGCGCAGGCGACCGCGGGCCAAGTGCTTGGGCCACATGGGTTTTACCGACACGACACCCACCGGGCCGTAGAGGATGACCGATTCGCCGGCGCGGTAGCGGTCGACCGCGGCCACAATGTACGCGATGAGCTCGGCCAACCGCGCCTCGTGGTAGGCGGCTACGCGTTCGCGCGCGGCCCGGCGTTCGGCTTTCGTCTCCGGGTGACGACAATCAGCCGTGGGGGTCTGCGGGGGCGGTGCGAAGCCAATTCTGGATCGTGCGTGTGGAGCGCCCGATCTCGGCGGCGATCGACCGGATCGATCCCCCGGCCTGGTGAGCAGCCTGCACGGCCGCCCGCATCTCTGTATCAGCTTCACCGAGGCGCCGCTCTGTCGCGCGCAGACGCTTGCGCTCGGCGGGCGGAATCACCCCACGCTCCGTCACACCGAAAATAGTAGCCGTGTCCGTCCAGTAACCACACCAGTCCCGCGTGTCACACACGCAACATCGCAGGTCAAACCTCACTTCACGACTTTGCCGACACCCTGCCATTTGGACGCTGGAATATGACGGCTTCGCCGACTTCCCGCAGTACCCGATCGAGGCACTCCAATAACCGGCGCATCGCCCGCACATCGGCGATTCTCCTCAAACGCGCGCTGTTACCTGTGTTGCGTTCGCCTACTTGCTGGCAGAGGCATTCCAAACGTGCAGTATTCCGACCGTCCAGGGCGCTCATGGACCAGTTGTGAGGTCGGTGCCCTGGACCGTTTGGCGCGGGTGCTGCGTGGAGTTATCGATTGCGTACCGGCCGGCGCAGGGGAAGGCGGCTGCGGGTTGGCGATCGGGCGGTGGGCCCGGCGCGTCTGGGCCCGGCGACGAAACTCGACAAGGGCACGCGGGTTTGTTTCCGCAAACCCTCGCTTCACCCTGAAGAACCGGGCTGAACGCGCCCCTAGCACTCCGGTGGTGAGCGCACTAATCTTGGTGGCGCACAGTGATTTTGCTGCCCGCCACGGTGGCGGGCTGCGAGTGCGACTGGAGGTGAATTGCTGTGTTGCACTTCGATCCGTTCAGTGACTTTGACGCCCTTGTTCGGGACTTGCTGACCGGGCAGGCCGGATCAGGCCGCCGCCCTCGCTTCATGCCGATGGACTTGTGCAAGATCGGCGACCACTACGTGCTGACCGCCGACCTGCCGGGGGTCGACCCAGGGTCGATCGACGTCAGCGTGGACAACGGCACCTTGACGGTCTTGGCTCATCGCACCGCCCGCACCGAGGAATCGGTGCAGTGGCTGGCCGCCGAGCGGTTCTTCGGCGATTACCGGCGGCACCTGTCGCTGGGTGAGGGCATCGACGCGTCGGCGATCACCGCGACGTATGAAAACGGCGTGCTGACGGTGACCATCCCGCTGGCCGAAGTAGCCAAGCCGCGCAAGATCGAGATCGCCCACGGCGCAGGACCAAAGGTCATCGAGGGGCAAGTTGTCCAGTCCCACGCGGAAGCCCAGTAACAGACCAGTCCTGCCACCTGCAGCGGGCCAATGACCCGCTGCGGGTATTGGACTGAAACCTAGTTCGATGCCTCATCTGCCCGGATGATTAGCCGACGGACGTTTCTGGCCGCCGTGACTGCGTCGGCGGCGGTTGCGGGCTGCGGAATACCCGACGGCATGGCCATACCGCGTGCGGCCGCGGCCTTCGACCCGGCCGCCGTGGCGGCTCGCTATCGCGGTGTGACACCGACCCTGTGGGCAACGTCGCTGCCCGGTATTGCCAACACGTTCGCTGCGTTCGGCCGACAAATCGCGTTGACCTTCGATGCGTGCCCCGGTGGTTGCGACGACGCGCTTTTGGCCACCCTCGAACGCAACGCCGTTCCCGCCCTGTTGTTCCTCAATTCGAGGTGGATCGACGCGCACCCAGGCCGCGCCGAACAACTAGCGGCAAATCCATTATTCGAAATCGGCAACCATGGCACGCGCCATGTCCCGCTGTCGCTCACCGGGCGCTTCGCATACGGAATCAGGGGAACCCGGTCAGCCGACGAGGCCGTCACCGAGGTGTGGACCAACCACACCAGACTCACCGCGCTGACGGGTAAACCGCCTACCTGGTTTCGCCCCGGCACCGCCTACTACGACGACGTCGCGGT
>DATJBA010000127.1:0-32208 GCA_035515675.1 Mycobacterium sp. | reverse complement strand
CTTCCCAAGCTGAATACGCGGGTTCGATTCCCGTCATCGGCTCCACCTCTTGCCAGGGCACATGCGCCGCGCTGCCACCTTACCGGGCCGGTGGTCCCGCAACGGTGCGATCAAGGAGCTGGGATCGCATAACTAAAAGTCTTGAGCGGTTTGCGGCCCCGTGGCGGGCAAATGCGCCCGCCGAACTCACGCTGGGGTCAACCCGCTCGGCCCGATCGGGCCGCCAATGATATGCCCGCCGAAGCCACCGGGGCCGCCAACGCCCGGGACATCACCGATGCCACCGTTGCCGCCGGCGCCGCCGAAGCCGAAGTAGAGGCCGCCGAGGCCGCCCTGGCCGCCGTTGCCCCCGAATGCCAAGCCGGCCAGGCCGTAGCCGTTGCCGCCGGTGCCGCCGAAGCCGAAGATGAGGCCGCCGATGCCGCCGAGCCCGCCAACCCCGCCGGTGCCGGCGCCGGTGGCGGCCCCGCCGGCGCCGCCGGCACCGCCCATGCCGACGTCCGCGCCGCCATCGCCGCCGAATCCGCCGGGCCCGCCGGTGCCACCGCTGGTCAGGGCGGCCCCGCCGGCACCGCCGTTGCCGCCGATCCCGAAGAGGAGGCCTGCGCCGCCACCGCCCTGGCCGCCATGGCCGCCGATGTTGGTGGCGCCGAAGGCCGCCCCGCCGGCGCCGCCGTCGGCCCCGGTGCTGATGAGGTTGAAGAGGATGTTGCCGCTGCCGCCGGTTCCGCCGACGCCCGCGAGCCCGCCGGTGCTGCCCACGACGGTGGCGGTCCCGCCGACGCCGCCGGCGCCGCCGCGGCCGTAGAGCAAGCCGCTGCCGTCGCCACCGTCGCCGCCCAAGCCGGCGAAGAAGCCTTCCCCCCCGGCCCCGCCGGGGCCGCCGTTGCCGACCAGGATCCCGCCGGTCCCGCCGAGGCCGCCGGCGCCGGCTTGGCCACTGGGAGCGGCCCCGCCGGTCCCGCCGATGCCGCCGGCGCCGAAAAGTCCGACTGCGTTGCCGCCGTTGCCGCCGGAGCCGGCGGCGCCATGGGCACCGACCGCCCCACCGGCTCCGCCGGGACCGCCGTCTCCGAACAAGAACCCGCCGGTACCGCCGTTCCCCCCGTTCTGGCCGGGACCGCCGGAACCGCCGGCGCCGCCGTTACCCCACAACAATCCGCCGTTCTGGCCGTTGGCACCGGTTCCGTTGGTGCCGTTGACGCCGTTGCCGATCAGCGGGCGTCCCAGCAGCGCCTCGGTGGGTCCATTGACGGCGGCGAGCAGATCCTGCTGAGTGCTCTGCAGAGGAGTGGCATTGGCGGCCTCGGCACTGGCGTACGAGCCCGCACCCGCATTCAGAAGCTGGACAAACTGCTGGTGAAATGCCGCCGCCTGAGCACTGAGCGCCTGATAGGCCTGCGCGTGCGCGCCGAACACCGTCGCGACGGCCGCGGACACCTCATCGCTGCCCGCAGCCAGCACCGCCGACGTCGGGGCCGCCGCAGCTGCGTTGGCCGCACTGATCGTCGAAGCAAGGTTCGCCAAATCCGAGGCCGCCACCGTCACATACTCCGGCACCGCGATTACAAAGGACATCCGGACCTCCGAACGACGCGGCGACCGCCCGAGGATCACCGACTAGCAAATCGTATCGTTGTCCGGCCGACAGCCTCCAAGTTCAGTTCGCAGCAGGTCCGCATTCGGCAGTCGGCATGGCAGCAACGCTCCGAGATAAGATGCCGTAGATGAGGCGAAGCTAGTCAAACATATTCAAGACGCCGGCCAGGTGACCACCGGTCAGCGGCGGCATCATCGTGTCGAGCGGCGGGTGGGCCGTCGTACCCGCGTGACGTAATCACGTGTGACGGATAACAATTGACAAACCCGGAGTCTGGAAGGACAAGCGTGCGCTCGCTCGCCAACGACATGGCGGCAAAGGGCTGCTCCAAGAAGTGGCTGGAAAACGCCGAACGTGAGGGCGTGTCTCCGGAAGTCGTTGACGAGATCGCCCGACGGCACAGCATCACCACCGAGAGCTTCCAGATCGTCGAGAAAATGGAGGAGATCAAAGACCCGGACGGCAAGTCCTTCTTCCTCATCCCGCCGGGCACCAGCGGGGATGAGGCGCGCAAGGCGACGCTGATGACCTACATCGTCAACGCGGGCACCGGCTACGGCAAGCCAGGCAAGCAGCCCGCAGACTTTTCCGAGCCACCTTACTCCGCCGCCGAGGTCGCGCGGATCGGCAACCGGCAGAAGGCAAATCGCTGGAGTTACTCCCGGGATGTCAGGTTTCGTCGACCGCAATGGAGGACGCCTCGTCACGACCCCGAACGGTATCCTCATGGGTCTTGGTGGCAACTGGATCCAGAGGCAGTTCAGCCAGCGGGGCGGCACCACCTGGGGTGACATCTTCATGGCCAACGTGCGCAATGTCACCGACCCCGCCGAGCGGCTTTGCCAGATCGTCCAGTCTGGGCACGCCTGGTACACCGACGATAGCGGTAAGTCTTTCGAGAGCAACCTCGACTTGGACCGAGTGCTGCACCACGAGGAGCGGCACTGTCAACAGTGGGCGGCGAAGGGCTATGCGGGCATGCTCAGGGATTACAGCTGGCAACTGATCCGCGAGTGGGTTCTTGGCAAGACGAACAGGCTCGAAGAAGACGCCGGCCTGTCCGACGGGGGCTACCGGTGACCCGGCGCGGCGGCATGCTGGTCGCGGTAGCCGTGGTTACTGCAGAGCGTGAATTCCGTTGTAGAGCACCATCAAACCGATCACAAGCAGAATTGCCGCGAGTAGGGCGGCGTTGTTTTGGTCCATCCAGTCCTTGAGCCGTGCCAGCGCATCATCGAGGCGGTGACCGGCAGTAGCGTAGGCCAGTATCGGAATAGCGACCGTTGACGCGGCGATGGCGACGAAGAATGCGGCGGCCATCCAGTCACCGGCGACGCCCAGCCCGCTGGCGCCAATGGCCAATCCGGCCGGAACGCAAATGAGCAGCACATCGGGTCTGACCACCACCAGCACCGCCCCCGTTACCCCCGCCCGCGCCGGAGTGATGGTGGCAAACGAACGCATCCAGGCCGGCGACTCGGTGCGGCCATGCCGGGTCAGCCACCGGAAGACGCCGAACACGATCAGCGCCGACCCGAGGATCACGCGCAGCCAGGACGCCCAGCTCGGCGGTGACTTGTGCAGACCGCCGAGCATGCCGGAGGCGGCGACGGACAGCGCCGTCAGAACAGCCAGGCCCAGCAGCCAGCCGCCGAGGAAGGCGAGGCTGGCCGGCCGCGGCCGCGGTGCATGTAAGACCAGCACCGCCGCAATGACCGTGATCGGTGAGAGCGCGATGACCAGCGCGAGCGGGATGAGTCCCGTCAGCACAGAGCCCCAACTTCCTGCCACGGGCAGCAATCTTCCCATTGATACCGACGCTGTGACGAGATACCGACGCTGTGACGACAGAGCGCGCCGCGGGTAGGTCGTATTGACCGAAAGCGTTGCGCCCAGGGACGGCAAGACATTCCTCGCCACCTGCAGCCCCGACCCGGCAAGGAAGAGGTAAACCGGGTTACTACAGAGCGTGAATTCCGTTGTAGAGCACCATCAAACCGATCAGGACCAGGATCACCGCGAGCATCGCGGCGTGGTTTTGTTCCATCCAGACTTTGAGCCGTTCCAGTGCATCGTCGAGGCGGTCACCGGCACTGACATAGGCCAATATCGGAATGGCAACCGTTGACGCGGCGAGGGCGACGAAGACCGCGCCGGATATCCAGCCGCCCGCGACGCCCAGCCCGCCGGTGCCGATGGCCAAGCCGGCCACCGCACAGATGATCAGCACCTCGGGTCTTACCACCGCCAGCACCGCCCCCGTCACTGCCGCACGGATAGGGGTCACTTTGGCAAACGAACGCATCCAGCCCGGGGTATCGGTGTGACCATGCCGGGTCAGCCACCGGAAGATGCCGAAGAGGATGAGCGCCGACCCGAAGACCACGCGCAGCCAGGACGCCCAGGTCGGCGCCGACTTGTGCAGACCGCCGAGCAGGTCGGAGCCCCCGACGAACAACGTGGTGAGGGCCGCCAGACCCAGCACCCAGCCGCCGAGGAAGGCGAGGCTGGCCGGCCGCGGCCGGGGCGCGTGTAAGACCAGCACCGCCGGAATGACCGTGATCGGTGAGAGCGCGATGACCAGCGCGAGGGGAATAAGTTTGCTCAGTACCGAGCCCCAACTTCCTGCCACGGGCAGCAATCATCGCATTGGCTCGACGAGAAAGCAGCGATTAACCCCACATCGCGTGCAACGATCGGTGGTGTCGATGCAACTGCAGCCTTACATTCTGGTGCCAGCTGGGTGGAACGGGGGTATTGGCGTCCCATGGGGCTTATGATGCGGCTGCTCAAGGATTTTCGAAGCAGGCGGGTGATCGTATGGCGCCGCGGGCGTGGAGCGGGCGAGTAGCGACCGATATTCGGGATGCAGAGCCGGATTGGGGACCGTTTCTGCAGCCGGCGGCGCCGACCGGGGCGCCCAATGTGTTGATGATCGTGTGGGATGACGTCGGGTTCGGCGCGTTGGAGCCGTTCGGGGGGCCAATCCAGACCCCGACCATGCGCCGCATCGCCGAGAACGGTCTGCGGTATTCGAACTTTCACACCACCGCGCTGTGTTCACCGACACGATCCAGCCTGCTCAACGGGCGCAACGCCACCTCCAATAACATGGCCTGCATCACCGAGGCCTCGGCGGGCTTCCCGGGCTTCTCTGCGCGGGTGCCGTTTGAGAACGGCACGATCGCGGAAGTCCTCAACGCCCAAGGGTGGAACACCTACGCCATCGGCAAATGGCACCTAACCCCTGCCGATGAAAGCGACGCCTCCTCCTGGAAGGACCGCTGGCCGCTGGGGCGCGGATTTCAGCGCTTCTACGGCTTTCTGGGCGCGGAGACCAACCAGTGGTATCCGGACCTGGTCTACGACAACCACACCGTCGACGCCCCCGCTAGTCCCGAACAGGGCTATCACCTCTCAGCCGATCTGACCGACAAGGCCATCCGGTTCATCCGCGACGCCAAAGCCGTCGCACCTCAAAAACCATGGTTCATGTACTTCTGCCCCGGCTGCAGCCATGCCCCACATCATGTGTTCAAAGAGTGGGCCGACCGCTACCGGGGGCGCTTCGACGAGGGGTACGAGGCCATCCGCGCCGGGATTTTGGGCAACCAGAAGCGGCTGGGGCTGCTGCCTGACGACGTCGAGCTCTCGCCGATCAACCCACACGGCGAACCCGACGTCACCGGTCCGAACGGCCAGCCGTGGCCCGCGCTGGATTTCGTGCGGCCCTGGGGTTTGCTTTCCGACGATGAGCGACGGCTGTTCGCCCGCATGGCCGAGGTCTACGCCGGATTCGTCACCTACACCGATCAGCAGATCGGTCGGCTCATCGACTACCTCGAGGAATCCGAGCAGGTGGACAACACCATCATCGTGGTGGTCTCCGACAACGGGGCCAGCGGCGAGGGCGGGCCCAACGGCTCGTTCAACGAACACAAGTTCTTGAACAACGTGCCCGACACCATCGAGGCCAACCTGGTTCACCTCGACGTGCTGGGCAGCCCCACCACCTACAACCACTACAACACCGGCTGGGCGTGGGCGTTTGACACACCGTTTCCGTACTGGAAACGCTTCGCCGGCTACGAGGGCGGCGTCGCCGACCCGCTGATCATCTCCTGGCCGACGGGCATCCCCGCCCGCAACGAGGTGCGCGATCAATACGTGCACGCCGTCGACATCATCCCGACGCTTTATGAGCTGCTCGGCGTCGAGCCACCCGAGGTGCTCAACGGCTGGACGCAACACCCGATCGAGGGACAAAGCTTCGCCGCCTCCTTCACCGACCCGCAAGCGCCGGGCCGCGACACCCAGTTCTACTCGATGCTGGGCATGCGAGCGCTGTATCACCGGGGTTGGCTGGCCACCACGCTGCACCCGCCGCTGTCGGGGTGGGGCCACTTCGACGACGATGTGTGGGAGCTGTACGACCTGCGCACCGACCGCACCCAGCTGCACAACGTGGCCGCCGAGAATCCCGCACTGCTCGAAGAACTCAAGGGTCTATGGTTCTACTACGCCGGGGTCTATCGGGGCCTGCCGCTCGATGATCGCACCGCGCTGGAAATCGTGTCCTCGCCGCGGCCCGAGCCCAGCGAGCCGCGCGGGCGCTACGTCTACTACCCCGACACCGCCGATGTCCCCGAGTGTGTCGCGGTGAACATCCGCCGCCGCTCCTACACCATCGCCGCCGGAGTCAGCATCGACACCCCCGAAGCCGAAGGCGTGCTCTTCGCCCATGGCGGCGTGGGCGGTGGCCACAGCCTCTATGTCAAAGACGGCCGGCTGCACTACGTCTACAACTGGCTCGGTGAGAAAATTCAAACCGTCAGTTCACCCGAGCCGATTCCCACCGGCACCCGCGTCTTGACTGCGGAGTTTCAGAAGACCGGCGACGACCCGGAAACCCACAGCGCCATCGGCAAGCTGACCCTCTACATCGACACCGAAGCAGCGGCCAACGCCGAGATCACCACCCAACCGGGCATGTTCACCCTCTCCGGAGACGGGCTATGCGTCGGGCGCGACAGCGGCTCCGCCGTCACCGCCGACTACAGCGCCCCCTTCCCCTTCGTGGGCGGCACAATCAACCGCGTCGTCGTCGACGTCAGCGGCGAGCGCTACATCGACCACGAAAAAGAAGTCCTCGCCTACATCACCCGCGATTGAACCCACAACCAAACATATCCACAGCCCTGGAGCTCAGCTCAACAAAGTCCCACCACTGCGATCCTTCGAGCGGGGAGTCGACGTGAATCCAGTCAGGGTTTGTCCAGGAATGCGGTTAGCGCAGAATAGCTCGTCGCGATGTCCGCGTCGATCGACGAGAGGACGTGAATGCCAGGTCGATTAACGCGAAGCGCGGTGAGCCGCTGCTGCATCTCGGGTAGTGCGTCGATGCCGCCCGCGCGTTCTAGCAACACGATCGCGTCCCGTTGGGCCGGCGTTTCCGATTGTGCCACACAGCCTTTCGTTGCGCCATCTGGGTGTGGTTGGGGATAGTTAGGGTGGCGGCATGCTGGGTGTTGTAGGCGCGATCCAAAGGTGGCAGTATCGCGGGGGCCGTCCGGGCTGGTCGGCGCGCATCGCAAATCGATTGGGCGCCACGGCGTTCGCAGCCGGCATCGGGCCCAATCGCGTTGCCACACTGCAAGTACGTGGCCGCAAGTCTGGGCGGACGATTTCGTTCCCGGTGGTTGTCGCCGACTATCAAGGTGAGCGTTATCTGGTGGCCATGCTCGGCCAGAAGACGAACTGGGTGCGTAACCTGCGCGCCGATGGCTGCGCGGTATTGCGGCACGGGCGGCGCGAAGACGTGTCTTTGGTGGAGGACCTCTCCGATAAGCGCGCCGCGATCTTGCGGCGCTACCTCGAGCTGGCGCCCGGAGCACGTCCATTCTTCCCGATCGACCGCCGTGCGTCGCTTAGGGACTTCGAACGTATCGTCAACCAGTATCCCGTCTTTCGGGTCGCCTGAAGACAACGCGTCCGGCCAAGCGTTCATCGCTGCATCTGGGCATGCTGGGAGCTAGGGTCCGGGTCCTAAAGGATCTGACGACGATGGAGACGGTTTTGCTCAACGGTCACGCAAGTCGCACTGCGGTGGCAGCGGCGCGATACCGCGCCGAGCACCAGGAAGTCGACGGCGGCTTCCTATTTCAAGACCCGCTGGCACGTTTCAAGACCCGCTGGCACGCCTCATTGTTGGTGATTCCGAGCCACGCACGGAATTCTTATCCGAGGACGCGCGGCGACGGATGCGGCTGTTCATCGCGAGTAGGTCCCGGTTCGCCGAAGACGCGTTGGCCGACGCAATCCAGACCGGGATCTCGCAGGCGATCATCTTTGGAGCGGGTCTGGACACCCTCGCCTACCGCAATCCCCACCCGGGCATGTCGGTGTTCGAGGTGGATCACCCCGACACCCAACCGTGGAAACGACGCCGGCTCGCGGCCGCCGGCATCGACATCCCGGCATCGGACACCACGTGCCGGTGGACTTCGAACACCACAGTCTCAGCGCAGCGCCGCCCAACTGCCCTACCGCTACCTGGGCCGCCGTCCACCGACGTCGACGACGGGTCCGCACCTCGTACGAGCCCGCGTCCTCGGCGGATAAATGCCCTGGGCCCGCAGCGGCGCGGGCGATCTGGCTGCCGCACTTTCAGTTGCCTGCCGAACAGCACGCGGCAGTGGACGTGACGCCGGGCGCCCGCGTGAACAGCCACGACTACGATGCGCTCATGGACGACGCGACCGCACGGGTCGGCATGATGGCCACCGAGGCGATCGACCTACTCATTGAGGCCGTGGACCAGACTCCGCCGGAAAGCTGGGACCAGCCGTCCAACCTGGAGGGCTGGAGCCTGCGTGACCTGGTAGGTCACGCCACCGGGAGCGCAGCGAAGATCGTGACGCTCGTCGAGGGCGGGGAGGTGTGGGGCGGGCCCTCCCAGCCGGCCGACTGGGTATGCGAGGACCCGGCGGCACGGCTTCGCGAGCTGGCCGCCAGGCTGCGGGACACCCTGCCCGGCGCCGACCTGGGGGCGATGCGGGCGTCGCCGGAGGGCGAGGTTCCGCTGTACCGGGCGCTGACCTATCCCGTCACGGACCTGGCCCTCCATAGCTGGGACGTACACCGCTCGCAAGGCCGGGTAGTCGAGCTGCCCGAGGACCAGCTGGCGCTGTGCCGTGGGCTTGTGGAGTCGATGCCGGAGGACATGCTGCGGCGGCCGGGCCGCTTCGGGCCGGCCCAATCCGCGCCAGAGGACTCGACGCCGACTGCCCGGCTCATGGCCTATCTCGGGCGCTCAGTCGACGGCTAGCGCTGAGTTGTTGAACAGATGGAGTCTTCGCTTAAAGACAAGACCGATACCGGCGAGTCACGGAGTCGCCGTGGTGCGCTTCGCGGCGACCTGCGGGCACTGCTGCCGCCCGCGCTCGACCCGCTGATCGTTGGCGTGTTGGCCGCCGCAATAAGTCTGTGCGGCGCCGGTCGTCCGTCTTTCTGGTACGACGAGGCCGCGACCATTTCTGCCTCATACAGCCGATCTCTGGGTCAGCTGTGGCAGATGTTGGGCAACGTCGACGCGGTGCACGGCCTGTACTACCTGTTCATGCACGGCTGGTTCCAAATCTTCCCGCCCACGGAGTTCTGGTCTCGCGCGCCAAGCGGTCTGGCCGCTGGAGGTGCCGCAGCGGGAATTGTGGTGCTGGGCAAGCAGTTCTCTTCTCGCACTGTCGCATTGACCTCCGCAGTTGTCTGCGGGATCTTGCCTCGGACGACATGGGCAGGTATCGAGGCTCGCCCGTATGCCATGTCGATGATGGCCGCCGTGTGGCTGACGGTACTGCTCGTTGTCGCCGCGCGCCGTGGAAGCGGCTGGGTCTGGCTGTCTTACGGGATCGGCCTAGCATTGTCGATTCTGCTTGAGATGTATCTTGTGCTGGTGTTGATGGCGCACGTCGTCTTCATGTGCGCCTTCCGGCGCGGTCGAGCGGTCCTAGTCCAATTCGGCATTACGTCGGTTCTGACTGTTTGCGCTCTGGCGCCGTTCGTGAGTGAGGTCGTCGGACAAGTTCAACAGATTAAATGGATCGCACCGATTGGGCACCGAACGATCGAAGATGTGGTGGTTCAGCAATACTTCGAAAGAAGCCCCCCATTCGCGGTTTTGTCGGCACTGGTTGTGGCGGCGGCTATTGTCTTGTGGCGCTGCACATCCGCGAAACTGCCCGAGGCAGATCGACAACTGCTGACCTTGGCGGTCGCATGGCTTGTGATACCGACCGCGCTGATCCTGATGTGGTCGGCGCTGGTTCACTCGATCTACACGCCGCGGTACTTGTCTTTCACCGCACCGGCGATGGCACTGGTCTTGGGCGTCTGCATTGGCGCTTTGGCGGTTAAACCGTGGGTGGCGACGGCTCTGGTCAGTCTGTTCGCTATCGGCGCAGCGCCGAATTATTTTCGGGCACAACGTAACCCGTATGCAAAGTACGGAATGGACTACAGCCAAGTCGCCGACCTGATCACCGCGAAAGCAGCGCCGGGTGATTGCTTACTCGTCAACGACACAGTGACATTCATGCCCGCCCCAATGCGACCGTTGATGGCCGCCCGACCTGATGCTTATCGGAAGCTGATCGACCTTACCCTTTGGCAACGGGCAACGGACCACCGCGATATCTTCGACACCAACCTCATCCCAGAAGTTGTCGCCAAGCCGTTAAGTCAGTGCGGCGTCGTATGGATCATCACCCAAGCCGACAAGTCAACGCCCGCTCACGAGCAGGGTTCGACGCTCCCACCCGGCCCTCTCTACGGCGCAACCCCCGCCTTCGCGGTTCCACGCGACCTGGGCTTCCGGCTGGTCGAGCGCTGGCAATTCAACTTGGTTCAGGTGATCAAAGCGGAGCGATAACACTCACCAGATACGGATGTAGTCGATGAGCATAGCCGCCGGGAAGGTACCTCGGGCAGGATCGCCGGCGCCAACCCCACCGACTGCAAGCGTAAACATGGGAGTCAGCCAATAGCCGGGATTGTTGAACGGCCACCGCATGTCGCCAGGATTGCCGTGGACCTGTATGGGTTTTGGGGGAACACTGAAGTACGGCTTGGCGCCATCGACGTAGTCCCGCCAGAATTTGAAACCGTCCTCATCCCAACGCATTCGCCAGGTGTGCCAACCGCCGTCGACCAACCCGGGAATAGATTTCCCTTCCCATGTTTTCCCGTTGGATGCCGCGTGAACCGTGGTTCCCGCGGGCCACTGGCCGTTGCCGTACCACTCGAAAACGTCGACCTCGCCGTCTGGCATAGGATCCTCGTTGACACCCCAGAACGAGGGCCATAGGCCGGGAAACAAACAGTCCAGCTTTATCCGCGCTTCCCAGGTTTGGTTGATCATGCTTCGAAAGTTGCCTCGCAGTTTGCCGCTGTAGTAGTTGCCCATTTCTTGGGTGGCGCAGAGGACGAGATTGGAATTGCCGTCGAGGAACACGTTTCGGCGATCATCGCGGTATATCCCCGCGACCGGCGGGAACACGTCGTCCTGCCAGGTCTGCACCGTCCACTTGCCCGGATCGGGACCTGAGCCCGCCGGGCCGTCAAACTCGTCCTGGAAAATGTAGGGCCCGGCGCCACCAGCCGATGGCGCCGCCGGCGGTGGGATCCGACCGGCCGGTGCGTCCGGCGGTGACGGGTAAGCGCGGGCGTCCGGGACGCGGATCGCGGCTGCGGCTGCCAGCATGCCGATCCCCGTGCTCAGCAACATGGTGCGACGATCCATCTCAGATACCACCAATCGTTAAAATCCGGGAACTCAAAATCAGCGCGACTCCCTATGCCACTTTCGCAAACGGTGTTATGTAACCATGCGCCAGGGTAGTGCACATCCCGCACCCGACGGTGGGGCCCGGCTGCGGGCCGGCGAACATCGCCGCATGGTTTGCCGGGTCTTAAAAGACACGCACCCAGTCGACGAGCATTTCCGCCGGGTAGACACCCGACGCGGGGTTGCCACCGCCAGAACCACCAACCGCGAGATTCAAGACCGGAAACATCGTGTAGCCGGGCTCGTTGAACGGCCACTCGCGGATGGGATCGTTTAGGTCCTCGATGCCGGTCGCCGGAACACTGAAGTACGGTTGCGTACCGTCCCAGGTGCGGTCGTAGAGGTCGAGCACGCGGTGCGCCGTGACGGCAAAGTCGGGGGTGGTGAGGAAGAGCCACGACCGGTACTGCCAGGGTTTGAGCGCGTCCTCGGACAGCCACCGGCGGATGGCCGCCGGCGATATCGACGCGCAAATGCCGTCGGTGATCGCCTGTTCGGCCAGCTCCGGGCACGACCACCGCGACAGCGCTAAGCCCTTGTCCGACGGTGGTGTGCAGGCCATCGCCTTGACCCGGGCGACTTGCACAGCGGTGAACGTCGGTCGGCGACCCGATCGCTTCGCGTCGGCCAGCGATGCCGCACCCGGCGCCTCACCAGCGGCGACGCCACTTGCGCACGGTGTCCTCGCAGATCCCCAGCCACCGTGCGATCTGGGCGTTGGACTGTCCCGCCGCAGCCGCGAGCACGATCTGGGCGCGCGTCACGAGCCGTTGCTCCGTGCGCCCAGCCCGGGTCATCCGGGTCAGTTCGCGGCGCTGTGCACCGGTCAACGTGATCCGGTCGGTGCTGGTCGGTGACCTCCTGCGCTCCACGACGAGTTCCCATTGGCCACTTCAGCCTCACCCGTCACGGGATGAATGGTGGTCAACGACGCGCGATCCGGCAGGATCACCAACCATGGCCGCACCGCCCACCTCGACGAAAACATCCCTGCAGCAACGGCTGTCCGCCCGCGCCCGCCAACGATGACCGCAACTGGCCGGGGTCGATGTCCGGTTCCGCAGCGCGTTCGCCTACGTCAGCGCAAACATGCCCGACGGCCAGAGCATGCCCCTGATGCGGCTGCGCCACGGCGGATCAGCCGCCCGCTGGGGTTTCGCGGTCTACCTGGCCAGCAAGGACGGCTACCAAGATTCCGTCCTGTCCACCGGCGACCTGGCCGGCCCCCATGCGCATCGACCTGTCGAGACGCGACACCGGCAGGGACGGGCGTGCTCATGTAGCAATAATGACTAGCCTTCTTTGATGGCGAAGATTCGAATGGCGACGCCGGAGGATGCGGGCGCTATCGCCGACATCTATATGCTTTATGTGCGCGACACGGCGATCTCCTTCGAGACGGTGCCCCCAAGCGGCAAAGAGATGCGGTCGAGACTGACCACCACGCTGGCCCAGCTGCCTTGGCTGGTCATCACTGACCGTGAACGCGTCAAGGGATATGCCTATGCAAGCCCGCACAGGGCGCGGGACGCCTACCGCTGGTGTATCGACGTGTCGTTGTACCTAGACAGGTCACTTCACCGCCGAGGACATGGCCGCCGCATCTACACTGCATTGCTCAATCTGCTTGGTGCGCAAGGCTACATCAACGCTTACGCTGCTATTGCGCTTCCCAATCCCGCTAGCGTCGGCCTGCATGAAGCGATGGGCTTCACCGCTGTTGGCGTCTTCCACAGGGTGGGCTTCAAGAACGGAACGTGGTGGGATGTCGGCTGGTGGCACCGCCTATTGGCCGACCTGCCCTCGCGGCCCAAGCAGCCGCGGCCATGGTCAGACCTACCTGTCCACGCGATTAACTCCGCGCTCGAAGCGCACACTGGATCGTGGTATGAGGAGCGATAGCGCGAGACGGAAAAGTGCCCCACACCGTTGTGGCCCTTACCTTGCAAGTCGCTGGCATGGACTCGTCGTTTAGAAGTGGGCCTCGAGCGGATGGCCTCCGACAACGATGCTCTAGACCAACCCGGTCGTTGTGACACCTACTCCTGCCCTGGCAATCGCTCGCGCCCCGAAAGCCTTTGCACTGCCGACTATTTCAGCCAATGTCCAACCGACGAACTGCGTTGTCATCCGCCGCATGACCCGATACCGGGTGTGCGCTATTGCCCGAGCGCGTTCTGCATTGCCCCCGCCAGTGCGTTCACCGCGGGACCGCCGTCGCCCGACTGACACACCTTCGCCTGCAGCAGAACGTTTTCCCGCAGCCGGGTTTGGATGAAGCAGCGACGGTCGGTGCCGGCCTCCTGCTTGCTCCATGCGGCGTCGGTGCCCGTGATCACGCCGTTGGTGAACGACCAGACCTGGGTCGTCCCGTTGTCGATGTGCATCGTGGTGGTCTGCCCCGAGCACCCACCCGTACGGTCCAAGATCCGGTGGAACGCTCCGTTCGCCTCATCATTAGTGGCGAACACACCGACCGCCTGCTTGACGTAGTGGGTCTCATCGGTGGGCGACTCCTGCATGACCGCGCTGTTGAACGACGCCAGGCCGGGATCGTCGTAGACCTCCGGCAGCCCGACATCGGCGTAGTCGTTGCAGACCAGGAGGTCGACCCAATAATCCTGCACCGGCAGCGTCGACATGTCCTCCCACCCCATGGTCGCGCCGACGATGTTGCCCACCGACCCCTTGTCGAGCACCGCACGATTCACCACTCCCGGATCCGACGGCCGCGCCCCGGCCGCCGGCATAGCGGCCAAACCCGCCAGCACCACTGTGACAACGGCGCACGCGCGAGCGCCAGCTGTGATGATCCCCCGGTCGCGTTGGCTGCCGGCACCGATTTCCGGCTCGCTCTCCCCCAAACCGCCGGCGCCGCTCTCCCGCAACACGCCGGCGCCGTGCGCCGGGGCGTCTTTCACCGTACGGCCACTAGCGGGCAGCTTCACCTCACCAAGACCCTCGTTGAACGAGGCGTCCGAAGCATCCGTAATAGCCATTGCGGTTGTACCTTCGGGTAGTCGACTGACTTGCTCACACCGTACGCACAACATGCACAACCAGCCACCAACCGTTCCTAGAAACTGAGCGTTGCAGTGCATCGCTTACTCGTACCTCGAACGGTCTTGGGTGCTGGTGCGCGGTTCTTCCCGCCGGAGCGGTTCGGTCTCCGGTAGGGACCGGCGCTGAGGTCGGGGTTTCCCTCGTACCCGGGTGATGCCGAGTCCGGCATCCAGCGCGATGATTTCGTGGGCCGGATGGGTGTTCACCACCTGGTAGCGATCGCGTCGATGATCATGGCCATGAGGCAAACTGGTACTCATCCCCTAACTGGCAGCTCTTCTCGTGGCCGCCAAAACCCCAGCGGTGCAGGGCCTTTTACAGCACTCGCGGGCCCACGATTGGTTACAGCGGGAACACCATACCGCTTCAACCACCGGCCCTGGTTGGCCGGTGCGTCAGTCGATTCGGATCGACTGCATCTGGCCTCTTCCTGGCGCTCGTCGAGGTGAATTGAAGCTAGCAGGTACCAAAACATCCAGCCAGCGGTAACAGCCGATGGCGGCTAGCAGCGCAGACAACCCGACGTGCCGAGGGCAAGGTAAGATCCATGACAACGACCCTCCCCAACAACAGTTGCGGCAACGCAATGGCTGGCAACGACACAGTCGGCACTCACGTACGACGCCACGCGGCACGGCAAGCTGCATCGGCAGCACGGCGGCCACAGTGGTCGCGATTAGCCGTGATGCTGGGGGGAGCACTGACGCTGGCAACCTTATCGGCGGCGATCGGATTAGCGACGGCGGTGCTGGTATTTGGCCAGCCGGTGCTAGCGGTGGGATCACCGCTAGGCTTCGCTGACACTGTGGCCACCGGCGTCATCAGCGCGCTCCATCATGCCATGTCCATTGCCGTCGGCCCCGATCGCGTGCTCAATTCGGCCAAAACCCATGCCCGCTCGGGCGGCGCGCTGGTGAACACGGACGGCGAACCCATCGCCAATTCGGCGATGGCTGGATTAGGCGGAGCCGGCCATATCCGGGACGGGGCGTCGCGGCAGCGTAGCGCCGAGCCGGCAATGGAGTTGATTGTCTGTGTTCGCCAGGTTTGTAATCCTAGGGAATAGCGGCCTTTTGCTAGCGCGGATCATCGTTGATCGGCCGTAGCGCGGCCAACGGGTCGTCGTCGTCGGCGGCGGCATTGATGACGGCCAGCCGGGGGGTTCGGGGTGATCCGGCTAGGCTGGCCGAGGGGTGCCGTCGGCGTCGGCGCCGAGGCTTTCGGTAGACCGACGCGGGCGGCGCTGACGGGGGTCAAACCTAACTCGATCTCGATTAGCCGCAATTCTGATGCGCACAAACGAATCTCGGCTAAAGCATGGTGTGCGCGCCGCTGCCCTTGACTGTAAAGCCGTCGGCCGCAGAGTTTTTGAATGCTAGCGCGATTACGTGTTGCATGCGCACGTAACGGTCTACCGTCAGCAAGTGGCGCTCGGGCTCGATCCAATAGCGCGGATTTCCGGGTAGTTGGTTCGGAGCAGCTACCGGCGCCCGGGCGAAGGGCCTGACCTGCGGTTTATTTGTTGTCTCGGTGCGGTCCCATGGCCGATTGTTGTGGTTATCTCCCTGGCATTACAGAGATCTGTTGATCATAAGCGTGTCGTGATTGTCAGCAGAACGACCGAGAAATCACGCTGTGATACGCAGAAGTCACTGCAGTTCAATAGTTCTCCATATCAGCGTGTTGTCGTATGGTGCGCGGAGTACAAGCGGTAAAATTGCCACGTGCCAGCTAGATCGACACAACAGCGGCAGGCTCAGGCGTTCACCGCGCCCCAGCAGGTGAACCACCGCCGCTACGAGGCGCTGCGGGCGTTCTTCGTCGACGGGTTGTCCTATGCCCAGGCCGGCGAGCGGTTCGGCTACACCCGCTGGGGGATGGTCAACCTGGTGCGCGAGTACCGGGCGGGAAAGCTTCAGTTGTTCGCCCCGGCGCGCAAGCCCGGCCCCACGCCGGGGTCGGCGCCGGCCAAGGAGCGGGTCCGCGCCCGGGTGATCGAGCTGCGCCGCCAGGGGCTGTCCACCTACGAGATCTCCGCGCGGCTGGCCACCGAGGGCACCCCGCTCAACCGCACCAGTGTCGGCGAGATCCTCACCGAGGAGGGATTCGGGCGGCTATTGCGCCACCCCGAGCCAATCGCCAGCACCAGCCCGGCCACCCCAGGACGCGACACCCGGCTGCCGCGCACCGCGCGGCTGGACTTCCAAACCTGGCCCGCCACAGTCGAAACCGGCAAGGCCGGGTTGCTGCTGCTGGTTCCCGACCTCGTCGCGCTGGGTCTGCCCGAGCTGGTGCACCGGGCCGGCTATCCGGGCACCCGAGTGGTGCCCGCGGCCTCGTGGTTGCTCTCGCTGCTGGCGTTAAAGCTGACCCGCACCCGCCGGGTCTCCCACGTCGATGACCTGCTGATCTCCGACCCGGCCGCATCCCTGTTCGCCGGACTATCCGTACTGCCGAAAAAGTCCGCGCTCACCGACTACTCCTACCGCACCAGCCACGACCACCAGCGCCGCTTCCTGGCCGCCCTCGACCAGCAGATGATCCACGCCGGCCTGGTCACCGGCCAAGACGCAGTCTTCGACCTGGACTTCCATGCCGTCATGCACTGGGGCCACGACCCCGCCCTGGAAAAGCACTACGTGCCCACCCGATCCCAACGCGCCCGCTCCGTGCTGACCTTCTTCGCCCAAGACAGCGGCACCCACAACCTCGTCTACGCCAACGCCGACCTGTTCAAAGCGACCCAGTCCCGCGAGGTGATCGCGTTCTGCGATCACTGGAAAGCCGCCTGCGGCACCGACCCGGCCATGCTGATCATGGACCAGAAGGTCACCACCCATGCCGTGCTCGGCGAACTCGACGCCCGCGGCATCCGCTTCCTCACCCTGCGCATGCGCTCGGCTGCGCTGATGAAACACATCGACGCCCTCACCGCCAAAGACTTCAAAGCCGTGACCCTCGACCGGCCCGGAAAGTTCAACCACCCCAAGGTCAACGAGTCCGTCGGCGTGCAACTCAGCGACTACCCCGGCACCGTACGCCAACTCGTCGTCACCGGGCTCGGCCGCGACACCCCTACCGTGATCATCACCAACGACCACGACCTGACCGCCAAAGCGCTCATCGAGCACTACGCGCGCCGGATGACCATCGAGCAGCGCCTCGCCGAGATCATCCAAGCCTTCCACGCCGACGCACTGTCCTCCACGGTCAACCTCAACGTCGACCTCGACATCATGCTCTGCGTCCTTGCCCAAACCCTCATCGCCGCCCTGCGCAACCGCCTGCCCGGCTACACCAGCGTCACTCCCGACGTGCTGCAACGCCGCTTCCTCGAAACCCCCGGCACCATCACCACCACCGGCGACACCATCACCGTCCGCCTCGACCGACGCGCCTACACCCCCGTGCTGCGCCAAGCCAACCTCCCCGACCAAACCCCCGTCCCCTGGTGGGGAAACCGAACCCTACGCTACGAATTCAGCTGACCACGTTGTGCTAATCCTCCTGCGTGGAAATCCGCGATAGTGCCGCCAGGTTCGCACCCAAGCATCGGCACCGGCCGGGCCGAGATCGGCGGGCGCCTCGGGGATCTCATCATCGGCGCGCTCGACGGCCGCACACCACCGCGTCGGCGAACGTCTTGTCTACGACCACGTCGTGGAGATGGGCCAGCTCCTCAAATGACCCGACAGTGGCAATTCGCTGACCTGCCACCGCGACCGCGGTGGCATCGGGAAGGCTCGGCTCCATCGTGATCACGCGACGGGCAGGAAATAGCATGAACACCGACGTCGGCACTAGACGATTCTTGCGCCTCGTTTTCCCTCACGGTGCGTTTGTGGCGCACCACCGCAACGACGATCTGTCGCCTGTCGTGGTACCCCTGGTGGCAACACCGCGGCCCACCCGACGGTGCAACTCCGATCGCGCAGCCTTCAACTGGGATTGTTATGCCACCGCATGAATAAGCGGATGGCAGAACGCGTATGTAGCGTGCGGCGCGAATGCGACCTGCTCGACGAGTGCCGCCTCAACCAGCGGCGTCACGTCGACTGGACCCAGGAGACACTCCAATAATTCCGTGTCCACCTGTGCGCCGATGACGGCGGAGGCGTGCAACGTGCGCTTCGCCGTGGCGGGCAGCCGATCGATACGGGCTCCGATGATCCCTTGCAGACTGGCCGGTACGTGGATATCGCGCACCTCCCGGACGCATACATACGCGCCCGGACCGCCTTCGAGTTCGCCCCGCTCAGCCAGGTCACGCACGATTTCCTCGACGCAGAACGGTATGCCCGCCGCCCGGTCGGCGACCACGGTCGACAACGCGATTACCGAAGGATCCTCGCCCAGCAGCTCTTTGATCAACTCAGCGATATGCGAATCACTCAGCGGCGCAAGCGTGAAGGGATGTGCCCCGGGGATGCGTGACAGAGTCCCCGAATATTGGGGTCGGTAGACAACGAGCAGCGTCGCCCGCATTCTGGGTACCGCCGCGGCGAAGTCGGCAAGGAGCGACTCACTGACGCTGTCAATCCACTGAGCGTCCTCGATGATGTAAATCGCGGGCTCCGGACGGGCCAGCGAAACGGTGTTGATGAGGTCGACCAGACGACGACGCCGCGCGTCCGGAGTGATAACGGGGCAGGGCATATCGGGGTCGCGGATGCCGAGCAGGTCATCGAGCAGAACCAGATCCTCGGCAGCCGTCTCGGGGATTCGCTGCGGACCCGGGCACGCGCCACCTCAAGGGTGAGACCGCCGAGACCGAAAACCGCGCGCAACAGCCGGGAGATGACGTGGAATGGGATCTCGCGAGTGTGCGATTCGCAGTAGGTGACAAACACCTCGTAACCACGACTACGCGCCGTCGCTAACGACTCACGGACCAACCTGGTCTTTCCGACGCCCGGCCGACCTGTCACCGTGATCACGGTTCCGTTGCCGCGACCGGCATGGTCCAGTAATTCCGCGATGGCGCCCTTCTCCCGTTGGCGTCCGACCAACCGGGAGTCACGACGGACTTTCCGACGATGTTCGCTGTCGACGCCCAGGAGACGACGCGCCGGCACGCCCACGGCGAAACCTTTGATGTGCACGGTCTCGCGCTCACCCAGGACAACGCGATCCTCGACGAGCCGTGCGGTCGACTCACTGAGCATGACACCGCCCGGCGGTGCCGCCGATTCCATCCGCTGGGCCATGCCCACCTGTTCACCCACTGCGGTGTAACCGAGGTGGGCCGCGCCGACTTCACCGGTGATCACTCGACCGGAATTGAGGCCGACGCGCAAACGGAGGTCGATCCCGTCCCGGCGACATACCTCGACAGCCAATTGCCGAACCACTTGCTAGATATCCAGAACCGCGAGACACGCACGAAATGCGTTATGCTCCAATGTGATTGGGGCCCCGAAGAGAGCCATGATCCCGTCGCCGGTGAACTTGTCCACGGTGCCGCCGTAGCGCTGCACCACGGTTGCCGACTGATCGACGAGCTCGGTCATCACTTCGCGCAGCCGCTTGGGGCCGAGGGATGCGGCGATATCCATCGACCGCACCACGTCGGCGAACAGGACGGTCACCTGTTTGTATTCGGCCGGCTCAACACTCGGCGCCAGCGGAGAGCCGCACACATCGCAGAACCGCGCCCCCTCACGCGGCTCTGAGCCGCGTACGTGGCAGGCCAACGGTGTTGCCGTCACACCTCGATCCTTCGGCCATTCCCTGTCAATGGGAACGTACGGCCATCTCCGGGTTACGTCGGCTCTTCCGCATCGTCGTCGAGGACACCGACCGCAATGCCGTACGGCAGGAAACGCACTTTGCGCTTCGGATCGACATTAGTCTTGTTTGCCCGCAGCGCATCGAGTTCGGTCGCATACACCTGTTCGACGTGAGCGCCGCCGTCGGCGTCCACCGTGTAGATGGCCCACACGCCGTCACCGGCCTCCCCAGCGGTCTCCGGCTCGGAGCGGGGCCGCCGTGACAGGTCCTCGAAGAATGCCGACCAACCTGACCGGGCACCGGGAGCGCCGACGAACCTGCCGATCCGCTCGAACACGTCGCGCAGTGCCTCGCTGCCCTCCCTGATCATTCGATCGAACTCGTCGGGATCGAATCCGAACGCACCGTACTCGCCCACGCGACCTCCTTGCAGCTCGTACCGTCATTGCCCAGTGTGCGCTCAGTCGAGATCATCTGTCACGGCAGCCAACCTGGGACCTACGGCGGCGGCCTAGAAACCTGAAGCTGGCTGACGCGTAGGTCTGGCGCGGTGGGGTCGAATTTGGTCCGCCCAGATCGGGCATTTGCCGCCTCACGTACGGTGGTCGCTCTTGACTTCCCCGGCTACGGCGAATGCGGTCCACCCACCTGTGACTACACGCTCGGCTACTGCACCGACATACCCGAGCGCGTCATCGACGAGCAAGGCCTTGATGACGTGGTGCTGGTCGGTAACTGCATCGGCGCTGCGACCGCGCTGCAGTTCACCGCGCGCCGATGCGCCACCGTGCGCGGCGTGGTCGCGATCAATGTGCTCACCGCCGAAACCGCCGCACCCGGTCTGCTGGGGCCGCTGGCCGCATTGGGGGTGCGCTCGGCCCGCGCGCGCCGCGCCGCGCCGCGCCGCGGTGATGATCGCAGAGCACGTCCGAATGCCGCGTTGGCTTGCCAAGCTCTACGTGCGGGCACAGCCCGCCGACGATGCGCAGGCAGACCCGGCAGTCGTGGAGCATCTGGTGCAACGCTGGCAGCAACCGAGCAACGCCGCCTCGTTGTGTCGGCTGCGCACCGACACGTTCGTAGTGCCGCGGCGCGGATCGGATTGGCCACCGGTGCATCTGGTATGGGGACAACGCAACAGGATCCTGCCCGCTCGCGGCGTCGGCGCGGTCAATGAAACGATCGCCGCCGATCGGTGCCTGATTCTGGCGCAGATCACCGATCTCTACACCGCTGACGAGCTGAAGGATCGATTGGTGCTGGCGGTGGTGAACCTCCCGCCGCGCCAAGTCGCCGACTTCGTATCGGAGGTACTGGTGCTGGGAGTGCCGACTGACGGTGACCGCGGCGTGGCGTTGGTCGGTCCGGATCGGGAGATACCGCCCGGTCTCCGATTGCTCTGAATTGCTGGGCACCAAAGAATTTCGTCAGGCCCCACCTGATCCCAAAACGACGTCACGCAGTAAGCCTCCGAGATGTTCGAGCGCGGTGGAGTAGTCGTGCTCCGACGGAGTCCCGTAGCCGAGCACGATTCCCGCTGCGCCGTGGGCTTCTCGATGCCAAAACGGCGTCAAGCCGGTGAGCGCGATCTGTCGCTGCTGGGCGGCGGCCAGCACGTGGGCCTCTGAGATTTCGTCCGGCAGCGACACAACGGCGTGCAGGCCCGCGGCGATGCCATGCACCGGCACACTCGGCGCATAGTGGCAGAGGGTGGCCACCAGCGCATCACGACGATGCCGATAGCGCCGGCGCATCCGTCGAATGTGGCGGTCCAGGACGCCGGAGTCGATCAGCTCGGCGAATGCCAACTGGGTGAGGACGTCGGTGCCACGGTCGGCTCGACGCTTGGCCTCAACGACCGCGTCGAGCAGATCAGCGGGTAGGACAAGCCAACCCAGCCGCAGCCCGGGAGCCAGGCTCTTGCTGGCACTGCCGGCATAGATCACCCGCTCGGGGGCAAGTCCTTGCAGCGCGCCGACGGGATGGCGGTCGTAGCGGAACTCACCGTCATAGTCGTCCTCGATCACGTAGGCGCCGCATTGAGCGGCGATCCGCACGAACTCGGCGCGTCGGTCGGCGGTAAGCGTCGCGCCGAGCGGGGCCTGATGCGCCGGGGTGAGCACCGCCGCCACAGCTGGTGCCGTGAACCCTTCCGGGCGGGCGCCGTCGTGGTCGACATCAAGTGGGATGACGTCGAGCCCGCTGGCGATGGCGGTCGCACGATGATCGGGCAGGCAGGGGTTCTCCAAGGCGATCGACCGCGCTCCGCTCGCGGCGAGCGCGTCGCACACGAGCCGCAAACCCTGCGTGTATCCGCTGCAGATGACCATGCGCTCGGGAGTGGTGAGTACTCCGCGCACGCGGCCCAGGTAGTTGGCCAGTTCCAGGCGCAATCGGGAAGATCCGCGCGGATCCAGCGGACCGAACTCGGAATGTGGCGTTGTCTGGAAGGCTCGCCGCAGCGCACGGAGCCACTCGGTGCGCGGGAACATGCTGAGGTCGGGGCGTCCCAGGCGGAAGTCCGCGACGATGCAGGCCGGAATCGGTTCGGCACTGGGCCGCAGCTGGACACCCGGTCCATGCGCTCCGTACCTGACTGGCCGCGCGATCGATCAGACCCTTGCCGACCTGGCGGCCGTCTGCGCGTCTGGCAGTTACCTTGTCGCCGACTACATCGATGCCGGCGTCGTCACCGGAAACACTCCGTGGAAGAGCGCTCGCCGAGTCGCCCGCTTCGTCGCGCGGCGCGGTGAACCATACCGAAGCGGGTTCACCGCAACCGATCTGGATGCTCTGCTCGGTGCGCACGGCTTCAAGCCTCGCCAACACGCCGGTGTCTCCGCGCTGCTGCAGCGCTACGACCCGGCACATGTGAGCAGACTCGCCGGCGATGACTGGCTGGCAATCGTCTTCGCCCAGCGGGTCTGACAGCCCTCCAACATACCAACGAGCTAGTAGCCCGGACTCAGGAACGGGTTCTGCGAGTTCTGCGGATACTGGGGATACTGGGGATACTGCGGCGCCTGGGGATACTGAGCCTGGGGAGCCTGATTCTGCGGAACCGGAACCGGAATCGGCACAGGTAGAAGCGGAACGTGTATCCACTCCGTCGTCATCGGCACCGTCGTCGTGGGAGTCGGTGGCGAAGCCGCCTGAGTCGTCGACGGCGGCGGAGGAGGCGGAGGCGTCGTCGTCATGGCCGTCGTGGTCGGCGGCTGAGTCGTCGACGGCGGCGGAGGCGGAGGACGCCTGGTAGTCACCACCGGCGGCGGCTGCGTGGTCACAATCACCGGTGGTGGTGGTGGCGGCGGTGGCGGTGGCGGAGGCGGGGGCGGAGGCGGCGGTGGTGCCACCGTGCTGGGGACGGGTACAGCGCTAGGTGGAGGCGGCACGGCCGTGGGAGGCGGGGGGACCGGGCTTGGCATCAAAGAGCTGACCGGCGGCGCCGGTATGGGCACGACCGTGGGCGCTGGAGGGGCCTGGTGGTTCTCGACGCCCGCCAACGTGTAGGCCACACCGCCGATGGCGGTCATAGCTACAACGGCGCTCAGCCCAATGATCAGCTGCGACAGCCGAAACCGCCGCCATGTCCGTGCTCTGGGTGGATCGATCACGTTCAGGCGCATCGACCAGCCGGCCGGGCCGTCTTCGTCGTAGGCATCGGAGCTGTACGGCAGCCGCACGTCGCCGGGGTATTCGGTTTGCGACCAAGCTAATTCGCGATCAGTCTCCACCTCGTCGTCAATCACCAGCACATCACCGGCCGGCAGTTCGATGACCTCGCCGGCGGCGGCCGTCGTGAACAGGCCGATGGACGTGCGCGTCCGGATATCCAGCTCTTCACCACGAGATGCCAGCAGCAACGCGCCGGCAGCCGCCGCGAACGCGGGCTGCGACACGCTCACGACCGGTCTGCGGGAGTGCACCGAAAGACGTTCAGTGACAAGCGGAATACTGGCGCCACCGCCAACCGCGACCACCGCGGAAAGGTCCGCCCAGCTCTTGTGATGGCGGACCAGCATGTCGTCGAACGCGTAGATGAAGCCGGTCAGCCGGTCCTGTATCAGGTCCCCCAACTCGTCTCGGGTCAGCCGCATGTGGCAACTGCGCCCACCCAGCTCCGCGGCAAATTCGGTTACCGTGTCGGTGGATAACCGCTCCTTGGCCGCACGGCACTGCTCCCCGAGCTGGGCGAGTTGACCGACCCCGGCGGTGCTGGCCGGGTCGATGCCACTGCCGTGTCCCAGTTCCTCGAAGACTCGAAGCAACAACGCCTGGTCGATCTCGTCACCGGAGAAATCCGGGTAACGCATTGTGGGGGTGACGGGCTCGAAATCCCCAGCGAGACTCACCAACGTGGCAGACGTGCCGGTTCCGCCGAAATCAAGCAGTCCGACCACGCCAGTGGCCGCGAGGCACAGCTCGGCATTCGCCGCGGTCAATGCCGCGATTGCATCTGACACCAGGCGGGGCGCCATGCCGCTGCGGACGAAGCCCAAATGCGTCCGCAACCCGTTGCGCAGCGCCTGCACGGTTCCTGGTTTCCAGCACGCGGGAACGGCAATCGAGATCTCCGACGAACTCGCGTCCGCACCGACGGCGAGCACCATTGCGTCCAACGCTTCGACCAGCAGCAGGTCCGGATCGTGAGCGGAGCCGTCGCTGGATATCAGCGCCACCGAGTCACCGATGCGCTCCACGAAGCCGCTCATGAGCATGCCTGGCTCGGTCAGGTTCGGGTTTTCCGCGGGCAGACCGATTTTCGGCGCACAGTGCGGATAAAGGGTCAGCACAGCACGCCGCGTTACCGGTGAACTTCCGTTACGCGCAGCGACCAGGTTCGTGGTCCCGATCGACAACCCCAGTGGGTCGTACATAGAGCGAAAACTTTCGTCTATAGGAGTCGGTGGCCAGGGTTAACGATAGCCGCCGACACGCGCAAAGCCGATGGGTTGCAACGTGTTCGGTATGCGGTCGATGCGATTGTGTCATCGAAGTGGTACCCAACCCCCCTTGACAAATTCCGTCAAATCGCGTCGAGCTCACACCACGGTGAGCGGCAGCGAGCGCCTCGGCTCGAATTGAAACGTCGATCCGCCACTGACTTTGGCTACCGAAACCTCTGCCAGTTGGGTCTTCGGGTTATCGGTTTCCGCCAATTCCGCGGTCCAGTCGGTATTGGTGCCGCTTACCCGAACCTCGAGGCGCGGGTCGACCGCAGTGGCGCTCGCTTGCAGCGGCTGCACAGATTCGGGCGAACACAGTGATATCCAGGCGCCGTCGTCGTGGGCCGGCGACCGGTGGACGATCAGACGGTCGGCTCGCGTTTCTGCCACGACGTAGCCGGCGGGATTGAGCAGTGGATGCAACTCGAGCACTCGCAGGACTCCTTCGATCCCGCCGGGCTGGGGGCCCTCCCCCGCACGCGGGAGGGACCCCCACCCGCTTGCGGGGGACCCAAGCGCGCGGTGAATCCGCTCGGCGGCCAGCCCGGCCAGGCCGATCAGACCGCGGGTGCCCACCGAGACGGCTTCGGCGTCGTCGGCGGCACGCGCCCGAACCGCGATCGCAAACGACAGATAGAGCAGGTGCATCTGCAAACAGACCTCGTCGGCCATCCGGACCAGTGCTGAGTGCGAGAAGGCGCCGAAGTCGACATCGGACAGCAACGGACCCGAGTAGTCCGCTTGGCCCTCGTCGGACCGATCGATGGGATCGAGTTCCCATGTCGCGGCCCGGGTTTCGCGTACCATGTCGAGCGCAGGGATGCTCTCGGCCTCGGGATACGACTCGTCGATGATGACGGTCCAGGCGCAGTGCGGATGCCGATCCGACGGCACCCGCGGTGGCCGGTGGATGGGACGCACCTGCGCGCGCGGGTTGGTCGCCACCGCGGTGGCGTCAAACGTCGGGTCCTCGATGGTGTGGCACATCCCGAAGACGTACTCGTCGCCCATCGGCTCCACGTCGAGCAGCGCGCCGCAGTGGTCGAGGTGGAATTCGCCGTGCCAGCGGTCGTGGATGGTGTAGCGGAAATCCATGAATTGTGGTGGAGCGCCGATGTCGAGCTGGAGGCCCTTGAAGATGGTGGGCACGTCGTCGCCCTCGAAGTTCAGCGCCCGCTGCATGCGCTTGGTGTAGATCGGGCTGGCACCCGCCCACTCCTCGATGGCGATCTGCAGCATCTCCTCGCGGCCGAACGCCTGGATGCACCAGGCCATGCCGGAGCGGTCGATCATGTGCCCGATCAGCAGCAGTTCGGGCACCAGGGCGGCGAGCTCCTGATGGGACAACCGCGCGTATCGGGATCGGCTCACCCGCCCAAAAATAGTCAGAGCTATGTTATAAAGTCAACAATGCCCATTGCCGCAGGCCAGACGTCCGGCCGTTCCGTCAGCCCCACCAGGCACACCAGCGCGCCGCGCAAACGCGGCGATGACACACGGGCGAAAATTATCGACGAGACGGTCCGCTGCATTGTCGAGGAAGGATTTGCCGCCGCGACCGCCAAGCATGTGGCCGAACGCGCGGGCGTGACGTGGGGAGTCATCCAATATCACTTCGGCGACCGCAACGGCTTACTGATGGCTGTCGTCGACGACGGGGTGGCCAGACTGGTCGACAGCCTGTCGTCGGCCGATGTCAGCGAATTACCGCTGCCAGAGCGCATCGAGGTCGTCGTCGACACCGCCTGGAGCTGCTACAGCAGTCCAACGTCGACGGCGGCCTTCGAAATCTTGCGGGCCACCCGTGGCGGGCCGGGCGAGGCCTCGCGGCGCCATCTACTCGAAATGAACTCCGCGATCGGCCAACTCGGTCGGCTCATAACCGAGGATCCAGCGAATGACGGTGTGGCCGAAGTGATCTGGGCCGCACTGCGGGGCGTGGTGCTGGCGCAAATGATCATCGGCACCCCGATCGACTGGCATCGGGAGCGACGCGCGCTGATCGACATGGTCACCCACTACCTGCACCGCTCGGCCGGCCGGCGAGACGACCCGCCCGATGTGCTGCAATGACATGATGAGCCTTGACGATTACGCCGCCAACATAGCTGACATCGAAGCGATCAAACAGGTCAAATACCGGTATCTGCGCACGCTGGACACCAAGGATTGGGACGACTTCGCCGACACTTTGACCGACGACGTTACCGGCGACTACGGGTCGTCGGCCGGCGAGGAGTTGCATTTCACCAACCGCGTCGACCTGGTGAACTACATGCGCAAAGCGCTCAGCCCGGCCGTCATCACCGAACACCGGGTGACTCATCCAGAGATCACCCTGACCGGCGACGAAGCATCGGGCAGTTGGTATCTGCAAGACCGAGTCATCGTCGCCGAATTCGACTTCATGCTGATCGGTGCGGCCTTCTACCGCGACCAGTACCGGCGCACTGATGAGGGTTGGAAGATCAGCTCCACCGGCTATGACCGAACCTACGAGGCGACAATGTCGTTGGCGAACATCCACTTTAAGATCAAGCCCGGTCCGGCTCTGGCCTGACGCTACTTGGTGATCGCGATCACCGCACCGGGTTGCAGCCAACGGATGATCGACACCAGCTGGGCGTCGTCGATCGCCACGCAGCCCTCGGTGGGCTGACCGTCGGTGGTGTGGAAGAAGAACGCGGCACCACCGCCCGGAACCTTGTTCTTGTTGACACCCATTACCACCGCGTGCTTGTACTGCGGGATTTGCAGGTTCTCACTGTCGGCCGTATTGAACGGACACTGGGACTTCTGGCACACCTGCATGGTGTTGAAGGTGGGGCTGTGGTCGTCACCGCTCCACCAGTGGTTGGCCCCGACTTGGGTGTACGGCAGTCCCCCACCGGGATTCGGCGCGGTGCCGAATGCGGAGTCCAGGCTGTAGACGCCCATCGGGGTGGCCGGTACTCCGCTTCTGGCCTGCGGCGCCATGCCCGCCGAACCGACGTGGGTGGGAATGCCGGTCCTGAGCGGCTGCCAACCGGCGGTAGTGCGCTGGTAGATATCCATTCTCGCGTTTGAACCGCCGGTACTCACAACCGAAACCACCTGCGTGGCGTTGCCAACCGCGTTCGCGAACCAGGGTGCGCCGGCCGCGCCACTTACCGGTGCCAGCACAAGAGACGCGCAGATCACGCACGCCGCAGCGCACAGCAGAGCAAGCAGTCGGCGCATGGATTCAATCGTCAGGCGACGCTAACCTTAAGGTCAAGTAAAGCTTTAGATCCAGTTGGGTCACTGCTTTGTGATCTGCGGCGCGGATTTAGCCGGTCCGCTCGCGGAGGGCCGAAATACCAACAGGCACAACAGGAAATATAGGTATCCCAGCGACCAGCCGGCCATCACATCGGATGGGTAGTGCACGTTCAACGCCACCCTGGCAATCCCGACCGACAGCAGGCTCAACGCGGTTACCGCGATCGCGACGCGGCCCGTCGACCGGCTCATCATCGGCAGCAGGAACGTCAGCAGCGCGAGCAGGGCCGCCGTCGTCTCGACCGCGTGCCCCGAAGGAAACGACGTAGAGGATGCCGGCACCAGCATGGTCGACGGTCGCGGGCGGTTGACCAGAGCCTTAGCGGCCGACGTCACCAACCCGTTCAGCGGCGCACAGGCCAATAGCAGCAGCGCCGCCCGCACATTGCGCTTCACCAGCGCGGCCCCGGCAGCCACGATGCCCAGCAGCCGCAACGGGACCGGGCCCAGCGCAAAGGATACCCCTACCCAAAATCGCACCCATACCGGGCGCTTGATCGCAATGTCGTGCGCCGCGTTCAATAACGACCAATCGACGCGATGCAGCCAACTCCAATTCTGGCAGTAGCCCACCCACATGAGGCCATAAACTACTGTGGCTGCCAGAAGGCCAGAGCGACCGAAACGGCCAGGGCGGTCCGCGGGCGCGTCATGACCAACCGATACCAGCATCGCAGCGCCGACGACTTGGCGGCCTGACCACGCGAAGTCGTGGACCGCGGTCATACGCCGGTCATACTGGCGTTATGACGGTCTTTGTCCGCAGGTTGTTCGGTATCGGCAAGCTCCCCGACGATCTGCTTGCTCAGGTCGAGGCAGAGGGCCTTACCTACCTCGCCGACTACGTCGCGGTGACCCGGCGATTCAGTGGCGTCGTCCCGGGTGTGCGGTTGGCGCACAGTGTCGCCAGCTACTCGGGTTCGCTGGTCTTCACCTCAGAGCGGGTACTGGCGACGCTGTCCATGCTGCCCAAGCTGGCCGGCCCGACCGTCAACGTGCGCTGGGATGCGCCGCAGACCGGCGCGGCGAAGGTTGAGATTTCGTCGACTGGTTTGCAGGTCGATGTCGACGTCGCCCGGGTTGACCCGAAGTTCAGCGGCGAACTGTCGCTGCGGTACAAGGCCACCATCCCGGCCGACGTGCTCACCGGCCTGCCGCAGCGATCGCTGGCCTTCGACATGCCGCCCGAATACGTCTTCCGCGCGGTCGGCGTTACTTATAGCCCGTGATCGTGATCCGCGGCCAGGGCGGCTGTCGGAGCACCGCCAGGCTGCCGATCACCGCCGCCAGCAGGCCAGTGATCACTCCGATCAGCGCAATCCGGTTCGCATCGATAGCGGGCACCCAGGAAGCCTTGCCCCCGTGCACGACGAGCGGTTTGGTAACGGGCATCACGGTGGCGCCGTCGGCGGTCTCGTAGGGTTCGCCGTACGCACGCCCCGCGGCACCGTCGGCGGACAGCTGGTCGAGTACGTCGCAAACTTCACGGAACACTCCCTTCAGAGGGGCGCCTGGTAAAGACACGGTTCACGCTGACCCCCGCCAGCCGACCATTGAAATCACTTTGGCCACTTTGGTTTCAGTGGTTTTCGGGACGGGAGTTCTTGTCGGTGGCGACCAGGCGGAACGACCATCGACTCGGCATAATCCGGGGCTCGGCATATTCGATTCATCCGGCTCTTGTCATCTTGATCACCAGACGGTCGGTACGGCGGTGGTCCAACCATGCGGACACTGATTCGGACGTGGTTTCCTAACCGTGATGAGAGGTCGACAAGGACGCCGGACAGCTCCGGCTGTGATGCGGTTGGATGACCCTGCCGAGCCGCGCGCCATGCTGGGCGGTCTCGCGGGTGCTGCTGTTGTTATCTCGTCGTTTGCGGTTAGGCCGTGGCCTGCCGGACGGGTGCCGCTCCCGCTTGTTTCCGGTCTCGCCGCGAAACACTACACCTGACCTATGACAACCTTTGAGGTTTCATAAGTGTCTATAGCTGCTCACCTGGCCGGACGTGCCATTCACCCGACCCCCGCGCCGGTCGCTCTGCGTTGATTCTGGCGCTCATTTTTGAGCGCAAAAAGCCGCCCCAGGCGGATTACCCAAGGCTGCTTTTCCGGTCGGCGGCTGGACGGCGTCGGCTGCCGGTATGACGAGCGGCGCTGGAAAGCGATGCACCTGACCGGTGGGCAGCGGCGACGGCCACCGGGTAGCGCGCTGTCACAGCCATGATTCGGCTTACTACGCCCGTGGATACACGTTGTCGTGGAAACCACCGGCCCATCCCCCGGCATCTGCGATAGGCCGATCCGCGAGGGCCGCAGATGCTCACGTCTGGTGCGTCACCGTGGCGATGCCTGCCATCTGCACGCTCAGACACGACGGCGCGTGCGTTGACCCCCAGACGATGCCACAATCCCGTAAGCGGCCACGCTGGGCCAATAAATCCTGCATTCCTGCTTTGCAGAAGTAATCGGCTTCCCGGCTTCCGACAACTGGTCAAAATTCAGTTGCCGTTGACACACGGCTACCATTCTTCATATTCGTGCCGCTTTGGACCCGCACACTGACGGCATCGTCGACGCCGAGAAGAAAAGAGGCGTATCAAATGTCCTCACCTCGCCGGCTGGCAATGCTTACCATCCCCATGATGGCTGGCGCTGCCCTGGTTAGTAGCGCTGCGATTGCGGCTGCCAATCCCGCTGATGACGCGTACCTCGCTCAACTGCGCGCCGTCGGCCTCACTTGGCCGCCGAGCACCGAAGAGGCACTCATCGGGGAGGCGCACCTCATCTGCTACGACCTCACTTGGGGTTGGCAGCCACAACAGATTGCCGACGAGATCCACGCCAACTTGGACGCGAAGGGCGTTTCGTTGTTAGACGTCGGAACCATGGTGAACGCCGCACACTCGACCTATTGCCCCGGCAATGTGTGCGACGCCCCTACCCTTTGCACATGACAGCACTTAGGGCCCAGGCGGAATTAACTTGTGTCATCGCTGGGCGTGTCGCGAGGGTTGAGTCTGTAGTTCCATTCGCCGTGAAAGTCCTGCTGGACAAGCGTTTTGGTCGTTTCGAGGTCGTTGATCTGTTGGTCGGGGATCTTGACGCCGCTTGGATAGTCGGCGGTGTCGAGTTCGGCGTGCACGGCCAGCCCGCTACCGGTGGTGGTGGCAGCGATGGTGTTGACGATGACCTCGTGGCTTTGCAGGGGTCGCCCGCGCCGGTTCATTGAGATGTGCCAGAAGAGCCGGTGCTCGATTTTGTTCCACTTCGATGTTCCGGGCGGCAGGTGGCAGACGGTGATCTCGAGCCTGGTCTTGCCGGCCAGGCGGGCGAGTTCGGTCTTCCACAACCGGATGCGGTAGCCGTTGGAGCCGCCGCAGTCGGCGCAGATCAGCAGCCGCTGAGCCCGCGGGTAGGCGCTCTGACCGGTCGTGCGCCACCGGCGGCCGATGGTGGCCACCGCGAACTCGGCGGTGTCGTGGTCGGTGCCCACACTGACCCAGCCGGAGTCGGCGGTCATGTCATAGACCCCAGATGGGATCGCCTTGCCCGGCTGCGGGTCGGCGAAGTCGTGCACGTTCAGCGGCATTGTCAGGTTGGTGATTGGTGCGGTCGAAGTGGATGATCTCGGAGTCGATACGCCGGAGGGGGATCAGCGTGGGCGAGGTGTCGTACAAGGGCCACCGGTATCCGGCGGAGATCATCGCGCATTGCGTATGGCCCTA
>DATJBA010000126.1:0-3718 GCA_035515675.1 Mycobacterium sp. | reverse complement strand
TGTCGCAGTCGCTGGCCGATGGATGGGAAGCCGGCGCCATCAAGCTCCTCAAGCGCCAGTACGCGCAGCTGTTAGTGCCGCAGCCAACCGCACCAAGCGCGCGGCCGCGCAGACCGATTCGCCCACCACTAGACCCAATATCACTTGACCTGGAGGAGACAATGAACGACTTATCCGAAAAGAGCACGCTCGTCGTCGGCGGTAGCCGCGGACTGGGCCGCGGCATCGCCACGGCGTTGGCCGAAGCCGGCGCCGCCGTGGTGAGCGTGGCCCGCACCCCGGCGGCAGTTGACGCAGCGGGCGGCGTCGGCGCTGTCGAGGCGGTGACTGCGGACGCCAGCGACCCCTCGGTAGCAGGCAGTCTGCTGGACCGTTACGAACCCGAAGCCGTCATTCTGGTAGCCGGCGCCAACCCGCTCATACGGCCACTGCAGCACCACACCTGGGAGACGTTCTCGGCCAACTGGCACACCGACGTGAAGATCGCGTTCCACTGGCTGCGTGAGGCGCTGCTCAAGCCGCTGCACTCCGGCAGCCGGGTGGTCGTGATCAGCAGCGGTGCCGCGGTGGCGGGCTCACCGCTTACCGGGGGGTACGCCGGCGCCAAGGCCACCCAGCGTTTCATCACCGGATACGCCCAAGAGGAGGCTAACCGCGCGGGTCTGGGCATCACCTTCACCGCGGTGCTGCCCCGGATCACCCCGCTGACCGACCTCGGCCGACCAGCGGTACGCGCCTACGCGGCCCGCAGTGGCCAGTCCGAGCAGGCCTACATTCAGCAGTTCGGCGAGCCGCTCAGCCCCGAGCGCGCCGGCGCCGCCATGGTCGAGCTCGTCGGGGCGGACGCCACCACCATCGCCCCGGCATACCTGCTGTCCTCCGCCGGGCTGCAAAAGCTCGCCTGACCTTCCGAAGGCCACCCCGGCGCAGACGTCATAGCTGATCACATCCGGCGCTTTCACCGTGGGCACCAGGTTACCGACACCGTTGAAACACAACAGGAAAGGCCAACATCGTCATGAACACACCCCCGATAGGGTCGGCGCAGGAGTGGGAGGCTGCGCGCCTGGAGCTGCTGGTGAAGGAAAAGGAGGTGTCTCGCGCGCGCGACACGCTGGCCGCCCAGCGCCGGCGGATGCCGTGGCTGGCGGTAGACAAGCCCCACGAATTCGACGGGCCCGAGGGCACGGTGAGCCTGCTGGATCTGTTCGGCGGCCGGCGTCAGCTGATCCTCAAACGGATAGCGATTTCCTGCGACCGGGGATCACCCGCTTGAACATCCCGTCTGTCAAAGGCCACCATTTCCGCGCTGCATGTGCGGCACCATCATGTCGAGCCCGCCGTCATCACGCCGACGAACGACTCCGTGCTTCGTGTGCATCGAAAATGGCGGCATCGTCGGCAATTTCAATGCGCGGCAACATGGCTAGGGCCGCACCCACGGCTACTTTCACCTTCATCCTGTTACTCATCGCAATCGTCACGCTGCGTGCTGCATCGCGGTGCAGTGGTCGCGCACCGTCCGCCAGGCTCGGTGCCCGTCCACGCCTGTTACCAGCACCGTGATCTCGCCGCCGCGGAACTGGTGCGTCGCCACACACGTGCCCGCTTGCAGCACCACGATCGTGTAGACGTGGCCGCCCCAGGTGCCTATGCCGGACGCCTCTCCGTTCTCGTTGCGCGGCTCCAACAACATCCACTCGATGTTTTCCTTCGACTTGTTCTTGTTCATGCTCCTTCTCTTTTCGCGGTTACGGCCCTATGCCGCGCGCCTCCCCTTCGCACCGGGGGTGGTCGCTACCACCCCCGGTGCTCAGGCAATCCCAACGCGACCGCTGCGGCGGCGACACCGCCGAGCAACACTTTCTTCGTCTGCATTTGCTTTCTCTTTCTCTCAGGCCACGGCACCTTGCCGCGACTCGGTCAGCGCGATCGTCTTTATCGCCATCTCATTTCCCTGCCTCGGCCCTGTGCCGTGGCAACAGGAACGCCGACACACCGCGCCGGCGAACCTGCGGGCACGGGTCACATCCCGAGGAGTGCGGTCAGGCGTCTTTGCAGCCGGACGCGATGGCGCTCTGCACGAGAGCGTGAGCATGCGATGGCCTGATGTGCGCCGGGCCGTTTTTCAGTGCTGCCTCGGCCTGCGCCGGGGTCATGTTCATTGGCGGCTGACATACGTGCACGCGGCCATTTCCACCTCGTCCTCGGTGATTGGACTGCCGCTCGCGCCCATGTCGCCGACCTCGGCGTGCGCGAACGGCGCCATGCCGAACAGGAACATGCCGAGCAGCATCGCGGCAACCGCGAGCCTGTTCATGTCGCCACCATCCAGGCACCGAACGGGACACCGGCGCACAGCCCGGCCAGGACGCCAGCGAAAAACGCCAGCCAAAAATATGTCCTCATGACACACCCTCCACAGTGCCGTCCGGGTGGCAGACGAAGATGTCGCCCGGCCTGGGCTTGCGCTTCGGCCGGTCAGGCTCGGCCGCGCTGTGCATCGCGGCCTCCATGTCGGCCATCTCCCGGGCGCGCAGCTCGTTCTGCAGCCGCCAGGCGTTCAGCGTCCCGCCGTTGACGACAAACGCCTCCCAGCTCTGGATCAGCGCCAGGATCTCGGCGTACTGCCAGCCCTGGCCGACCAGCGCCCAGTCCCCCTCGGCCGCGATGTAGAGCCGGTACCACGTCTGGCCGTGATGGAACACCTGGCCGATCTGCACCGCCGGCAGTCGCGGGTTGTTGCCCAGATGGCCGTTCCATAGCGGCTTCTCGCCCTCGGGCCCGAGGTACTTGCGGCCCAGCTTGGAGCCGATAGCCACCCCACCTCCGATGCATAAAGCCCTGAACAGTGCGTCGATCATCAGGCCGCCCTCACCAGCCCGACCACTAGGACCAAACGGTCCATCAACTTGTCCATCTCAACTCGTGTTGTTTCCAGGAAGTCCATGCTGGGCCTTCTTCATGTTTGGATTCCTCGTGCTATTCGCGGGGCTCTGTGCCCGACGTACTGCGTCAGCAAAGTGTAGTCAACTGACTACTCGTGCGAAGCACAGTGTAGTCAATTGACTACACTTCAGTCAACTTGATTCTGCTCACACGGCGACCAGTGATGGCGGCCTCCCGCAGAGCGGGGCTGTGCGGTGGAACCGTTCGAATGCGGATCCGCTTACGGGCCCGCCTCGCCGCCATTGCCGCGGTCCACTGACCGTGCCCCCCTGCCGACATATTTCGATGAACCGAAACTGAGCGTTGCCATCACGGACTACGCTCACTGCCAGATTGGGAAGCGCACCCGTTACACGAAATGAGGTGTGCATCGAACCCGGGATGCTTCAGTACTGGGATTGAGCCAGTCGCCCAACGCTGTTGAGCGGCGTACCGAAATTGTCTCTAAAGCAGCATCGTTATGCTGAGTTGCCGGCGGGTCCTCAACGCAGCACGGTTTCTTCAAGCCGTCAGCCCTACGCTGCTCTCCCCAAAATCCGCGACGATTCGTAAGAGCCGAAACCGGCTGCGAGTTGCTGCAAACAATCCCGTTCGAGGGTGTTAACGCCCGACATGAGTCTGCGAAGCGCGCCTTGGGATTGCCTCTGCAACTAAAGGGTCGATTAGCACCGCCCCTTGGCGACCTCAGCTAAGTCAGTACGCCCGCGATCGTGTTGACCAGGGTGTCCTGGTCGTCATCGGCGGCCAGCTCCCAGATCATGATGCCGCC